>CAMPJN010000110.1 GCA_946886875.1 uncultured Pseudomonas sp. | reverse complement strand
GGCGAGTTCGGCGTGGTCGGCAAGATCGAAGCCTACGACCCGAAGAACGGCGAACTGCTGTGGAGCCGGCCGACCGTGGAAGGCCATATGGGCTACGTCTACAAGGATGGCAAGGCGGTAGAGAACGGTATCTCCGGCGGCGAAGCCGGCAAGACCTGGCCGGGCGATCTGTGGAAGACTGGCGGCGCGGCGCCTTGGCTGGGCGGCTACTACGACCCGGAAACCAACCTGCTGCTGTTCGGCACCGGCAACCCGGCGCCGTGGAACTCGCACCTGCGTCCCGGCGACAACCTCTACTCGTCCTCGCGCCTGGCGCTGAACCCGGACGACGGCACCATCAAATGGCACTTCCAGACCACCCCGCACGACGGTTGGGACTTCGACGGCGTCAACGAACTGGTCTCGTTCAACTACCAGGAAGGCGGCAAGTCGGTCAAAGCCGCGGCCACCGCCGACCGTAACGGCTTCTTCTACGTGCTCGACCGCACCAACGGCAAGTTCATCCGCGGCTTCCCCTTCGTCGACAAGATCACCTGGGCCAAGGGTCTGGACAAGAACGGCCGGCCGATCTACATCGACGACAATCGTCCGGGCTCGCCAGCCGCGGCGGAAAAGGGCAAGAGCGTATTCGCCGCGCCGGCCTTCCTCGGCGCGAAGAACTGGATGCCCATGGCCTACAGCCAGGACACCGGGCTGTTCTACGTGCCGTCCAACGAATGGGGCATGGACATCTGGAACGAAGGCGTCGCCTATAAGAAGGGCGCGGCCTATCTGGGTGCCGGCTTCACCATTCATCCGCTGAACGAGGACTACATCGGCGTGCTGCGCGCCATCGACCCGAAGACCGGCAAGGAAGTCTGGCGCCACAAGAACTACGCGCCGCTATGGGGTGGGGTGTTGGCGACCAAGGGCAACCTGGTGTTCACCGGCACGCCTGAAGGCTTCCTCAAGGCCTTCAACGCCAAGACCGGCGAAACCGTCTGGGAATTCCAGACCGGCTCCGGCGTGCTCGGCTCCCCGGTCACCTGGGAAATGGACGGCGAGCAGTACGTCTCCGTACTCTCCGGCTGGGGCGGCGCAGTGCCGCTGTGGGGCGGCGAAGTGGCCAAGCGGGTGAAGAACTTCAACCAGGGCGGCATGCTCTGGACCTTCAAACTGCCGAAGGACCTGGTTGCCAAACGCTGATCGGTTGACTCGGCAATACCCGTAATGCACAAGGCCGGCTGATTAGCCGGCCTTGTGCTTTCTGCTGTTCTACCAACCGCTCCCGGCTCGTGCTGGCGCTTATCAGGTAACGAGATCACATCTATCCGCCGAGTCTTCTAGCTCGAATCAGCTAGAGCGCAATCCGGGGCCACTTTTACGGCTTATAGCGCTTTCGCGTTTTCCAACCGGGTAGGGCGGGTGCAACCCGCCAAGCCTTCGCTGCCGCGTTGGGCTTCGCAGGCTCAGCGCCAACCTACCGAGCTTTGCGCGGATTTGCATAACCGCGCTGCGCCTATATGGCAAGCAGGCGCCGGGTTCGCCACGGCCAGCCATGTAGCAACAGCGTATGCACCTGCACCAGTTCGGCGCCAGCGGCGAGGCGGGCCTGGAGGTGCGCGGCGGACTGGATGCCGCCGACCGACATCAACGCCAGCTGGTTGCCGCACAGCGCGCGCAGCTGCCCGATCTGCGCGCAGGCCTGCGCCTGGTTGTCCGGGTTCTGCCAGACGCGATAACGCTGCTGGGTCGCCGGTGGGCCGGGGTCATGGGCCGCGAGCAGGCCGTCGTAGCCGAGTTCCAGCAACAGCTCGGTGAGCGCCAACGGCACCTGGCCGGGCAAGCAGCGCAGCTTGACCGCCAGCGGCACGCGACGACCCGGCAGGTCGAGCCGCTGTTGCCGCACCCGTAGCGCGGCGAGAATCTGGCGTAGCCGCGGGCGTTGCTCCGCACCGAGCAACGCCGCGCTGCGCGGGTTGATCAGGTTGAGCATCAGGTAATCGGCCAACTGCAAGGCGCGACTGAGCCCATCGCACAGCGCATCGAGGGAGCTGCCGGGGTCGATAGTCAGGTTGATGCCGAGCAACGCGGTTCCCACCTTATGGGCCGGCAATACCAGGCCGGTTGCGCTGGCGAGATCGAAGCTGCCTATCTCGTTGCAGGCGAAGCCGAGTGCGTCGGCGCGGCGGCCGAGCTGGCCATGGCGATCAAAGCCGGCGGCGATTGCCAGAGGCGCAGCGCAGCGCAGGCCCATCAGCGTGATCGCTCGGGTTGCGGCGGGCGCCTGCAGGCAGCGGGCGCTGATACAGGCCAATGGCAGCGCCAACTTACCGAGGCTAGCCATGCTGGCGCTCGAAACCATGCATAAACGCCAGCAGCCGTTTCACCCCCGCCAGCGGCATGGCGTTATACAGGCTGGCGCGCACGCCACCGACTGCGGCGTGGCCCTGCAGGTTGAGCAGGCCGGCTTGCCGGGCCTCGCCCAGGAACAGCGCGAGCAGGCGCGGCTCGCGCAATTGAAAGCAGATATTGATCGGCGAGCGCTGCGCCGGCTGCTGCGGGCAGTGATAAGAATCGCTGGTGTCGATGTAGCGGTAGAGCAGTTCGCTCTTGCGCCAGTTAATGCTGGCGATGGCCGCGAGCCCGCCTTGGCGTAGCGTCCAGCGCAGCATCAGCGCGGCGCAGTAGAGGGCAAAACTCGGCGGGGTACAGAGGCGGCTGTGTTGCTCGGCCTGCAGGGCATAACTGAATGGTGATGGCAGCCCGGGACGTGGGGTTTTCAGCAGGTCGTCGCGCACTATCAGCAGGCATAGACCGGCGACGCCGAGGTTCTTTTGCGCGCTGGCGTAGATCAGGCCGAAGCGCTCGATCGGTAGCGGGCGGGTGAGAAAATCCGAACTCATATCCGCCACCAGGGGCACCGACAGCGCGGGGAAATCCTGCAGCTGCAGGCCGTTGGCGGTCTCGTTGCTGGTGACGTGGCAGTAGCCGGCCCCTGGGTCCAGGCGCCATTGTTCGGGTGGCGGAATCGCCCGGAAACCGTCGCTGGCGCCACTGGCAACCAGGTTCACCGGGCCATGGCGACGGGCCTCGGCAATCGCCTTGCTGGCCCAGTAACCGCTCTCCAGGTAGTCGGCGGACTGGCCGGGGGCGAGCAGGTTCAGCGGCAGCAGGCCGAACTGGCAGGTGGCGCCGCCGTGCATGAATAACACGCGATAGTTCGTAGGTATCGTCAACAGCCGGCGCAAATCCTCTTCGGCCTGCTGCATCAGGGCCTTGAAGGGCGCGCCGGTGAAGGGCTGTTCCAGCAGCGACAGGCCGCTGCCTTGCCAGTCCGGCAGCTCTTCGCGGATCTGCCCGAGCACTTCGGCCGGCAGCATCGCCGGGCCGGCGGCGAAGTTGTAGCGCTGGCCGGCCCCGGCGCTTTCCATAAACCCGGCGCTTTCAATAAAAGAGTTGCAGACCATGACCGCCAGCCGCCATCAGGAACAACACCGGCAGCGACAGGATGGTGTTGCTGCGCGAAGACAGAAAGGTGATCCGCGAGCAGCGCACGCGCTCCTCCAGGCTGGCCGGGACGAAGCCCAGCAGCTTCTTCTGGTGCGGCCAGAGCACCAGCCACAGGTTGAGCAGCATCAGGGTGCCGAGCCAGGCGCCGAGGCCGATCACCGCCAGCGGACCTTGCAGCAACAAGGCGTCTTCCAGCCAGCCGCGTTGCCAGAGCATCAGCATGCCGGAGGCCCAGACCACCAGCGAGGCGTAGCGGAAGATGCCGTGTTCGCGCTTCATCCGCCGTTGCAGATCGCGGTTCAGCGTCGCCGTGTCGATGCCGTTGCTCAGCGGCACGAACCTGGGGTTCTGGATGAAGTTGGCGTAGTTGTGGCCGACCCAGACCAGGACGAACAGCAGATGGGCGTAGCGGGCCAATAGGTCGATAGCGTTCATGGGCCGACCAGCCAGAACCTGAGCAGCAGGTAGCAGCCCAGGGTCAGGATCAGGCCGGCGCCGAGGGTGCCGGCGAAGGAATCATGGGGCAGTTTCAAGGTTCACCCCCTGGCTGGCATGACGCGGAACCAGCGCGCCCTCCGAGCGCGGCGCGCACTGCGCCAGGGCCACCGCCTGACGCACCAACTGGTGATGCGGTGACTTGCTGCAGGCCGGGTCGGTGTTGTCGCCGGAGCCGGTAAGCAGCAGCGCCTGGCAGCGACAACCGCCGAAGTCCTTTTCCTTCTCGTCGCAACTGCGACAGGGTTGCGGCATCCAGGCGTCGCCGCGGTACAGGTTGAACACCGGCGAGTCGTGCCAGATGTCGCCCAGGCGCTGCTGGCGCACGTTGGGAAAATCCAGGTGCTTGAAGCTGCTGGCCTGGGAGCAGGGCAGCACGTTGCCGTTGGGCGCGATGGTCAGGTGGATGGCGCCCCAGCCGTTCATGCAGGCCTTGGGTCGGCCTTCGTAATAGTCGGGGATGACGAAGAAGATGGTCAGGCTATCGCCCAGACGCTCGCGGGCCTCCTGCACCTGGGCTTCGGCGCGCAGCAGTTCGTCGCGGGTCGGCATCAGTTGCTCGCGGTTGAGCAGCGCCCAGTTGTAGTACTGCACGTTGGCCAGCTCGATGTAGTCGACCCCCAGCTCGGCGGCGAATTCGATGATCTGCGGGACCTGCGCAATGTTCTGCCGGGTGATGGGCACATTGAGCACCATCGGGAAGCCCTGGGCCTTGATCGCGCGGGCCATGCCGAGCTTGCGCTCCAGGCAATCGACGCCGGCCAGCTGTTGCGCGGTGGCGCGGTCGGTGGACTGGAAGCCGAGCTGGATATGGCGCAGGCCGGCATCCTTGAGCGCGCGCAGACGCGCTTCGGTAAGGCCGATGCCGGAGGTGATCAGGTTGGTGTAGTAGCCCAGGCGGTCGGCTTCGGCTACGAGGATTTCCAGATCCTTGCGCAAGGTCGGTTCGCCGCCGGAAAAGCCGATCTGCATGGCACCGAGTTCGCGGGCCTGGCGCATCACGTCGATCCACTCGGCCGTGCTCAATTCATTGCGGCGGTAGTCGGCAAAGTTGCGCGGGTTACTGCAGAACACGCATTGCAACGGGCACTGGTAAGTTAATTCCAATAACAACCAGACCGGGTTGCCGTTGCCGTCAAGCCTTAGTTCGGATCCAGCCTTTGTCACGGGACACCTCCAGGAAACGCAATACGCCAGGGCGAATTACGCTCGCGTCGGATAATTCATAAATGGCGCCGAGTTTCTCGATCAATTCGCCGACATTGGTTTTGCCGTCGCAGTTGTTGAGAATGTCGCCAGCGGTTTTATTGAGTTTGACGATGCCTTCCGGGTACAGCAGAACATGCGCTTGTTGCGAGTGTTCCCAGCGAAACATGAACGGTGGGCGGATTTCGAAATGGTCCGCCAGGTTTATCGGGAGTTGAGTCATGACCTGCCTCGCGGCTGGTGCGGCGGAGCGACCAGCGCCCCGCCGGATTCAAGGATTAGCGCACGTAAACGTACGCGGTGACTTCGAAGCCCAGACGTAGGTCGCAAAAATCCGGATCTATCCACTGCATGGCCGATCTCCTGTTATGAGTAAGTTGAATGTTTTTGCTCTGTTGCAACTTGAGGCTACAGGCATGTATCGATAGTGATTAATAAGACTTTGGAGTTAATTAACTGGGTAGTTGGTAGTGGCTGTGCTGCAGGCTTTGATTAATTAATCAATACTGCCCGGTTCTTGATTGCAATCAAGAACGCTGGGCGGTTTTGTTTATACGCTCAATACGTTTTGCCTGGCCGTTAGTGGCGGTCTTTTGTTTTCTTTCGATATTGGCGCGCAACTATATGTGGCTGACTGCTCAACCCGTCGGGTGTGAAGCCGGTCAAACCAACATAGATACCGACCGGCTCGGTGCCGTACATCTATTTTACGTCAGCAACCAGGCTGAACCACCCGGCGCCAAGGCGGTTTCTACTACCAAATGAGGAGAGGTTGTGTGCCATGGACGCATACCGGCACAACCGGCGGCTTTCTAATATCGAACCATGACCTGCTCCACGTTCCCAGGCGCAGGCTCCGACAACAGATAGAGGTCACCATCATGATTTACGCTAAACCAGGCACTCCAGGCGCAGTTCTTACGCTCAAGCCGCGCTACGGCAACTTCATCGGTGGTGAGTTCGTCGCGCCTATCGATGGCCAGTATTTCACCAACACCAGCCCGGTCGACGCTTCGGTGATCGCCGAGTTTCCGCGCTCCACCAGCGCAGACATCGAGCATGCCCTCGATGCCGCCCACGCCGCCGCCGATGTCTGGGGCAAGACCTCGGCGCAGAACCGTTCGTTGGTGCTGCTGAAGATCGCCGACCGTATCGAAGCCAACCTCGAACTGCTGGCCGTGGCCGAGACCTGGGACAACGGCAAGGCCGTGCGCGAAACCCTCAACGCCGACGTGCCGCTGGCCGCCGACCACTTCCGTTATTACGCCGGTTGCATCCGCGCCCAGGAAGGCAGCGCCGCCGAGATCGACGAACACACTGCCGCCTATCACTTCCACGAGCCGCTGGGCGTGGTCGGGCAGATCATTCCGTGGAACTTCCCGCTGCTGATGGCCGCCTGGAAACTCGCCCCGGCCCTGGCCGCCGGCAACGCCATTGTGCTCAAGCCGGCCGAGCAAACGCCGCTGTCGATCACCGTGCTGATGGAACTGATCGGCGACCTGCTGCCGCCGGGCGTGCTCAACGTGGTGCAGGGCTTCGGTCGCGAAGCCGGCGAGGCACTGGCCACCAGCAAGCGCATCGCCAAGATCGCCTTCACCGGTTCCACCCCGGTCGGTTCGCACATCCTCAAATGCGCCGCCGAGAACATCATTCCGTCGACCGTGGAGCTGGGCGGCAAGTCGCCGAACATCTTCTTCGAAGACATCATGAAGGCCGAGCCGGCCTTTATCGAAAAAGCTGCCGAGGGTCTGGTGCTGGCGTTCTTCAACCAGGGCGAAGTCTGCACCTGCCCATCGCGGGCGCTGGTGCAGGAGTCGATCTACGACGCCTTCATGGTCGAGGTGATGAAGAAGATCAAGGTGATCAAGCGCGGCAACCCGCTGGACACCGAAACCATGGTCGGCGCCCAGGCGTCCGAGCAGCAGTACGACAAGATTCTCAGCTACCTGGAAATCGCCCAGCGCGAAGGCGCCGAGCTGCTTACCGGCGGCGCGGCAGAGCGTCTGGAAGGCGATCTGGCCAGCGGTTACTACATCCAGCCGACCCTGCTCAAGGGCAACAACAAGATGCGGGTGTTCCAGGAGGAAATCTTCGGGCCGGTGGTGGGTATCACCACCTTCAAGGATGAAGCCGAAGCCCTGGCGATCGCCAACGACACCGAGTTCGGTCTGGGTGCCGGTCTGTGGACCCGCGATATCAACCGCGCCTACCGCATGGGCCGGGCGATCAAGGCCGGTCGTGTGTGGACCAACTGCTACCACCTGTACCCGGCGCACGCCGCGTTCGGTGGTTACAAGAAGTCCGGCGTCGGCCGCGAAACCCACAAGATGATGCTCGACCACTATCAGCAGACCAAGAACCTGCTGATCAGCTACGACATCAACCCGCTGGGCTTCTTCTGAGTTATTCCCCGGCGCGCGTGCTCCCGTGCGCCGGCTTCCCTGCGACCCAGGATTTGCAGCAGGCCTGGCCTGTTAACGACGGCAGCAAATCACACTCGCAACGCGGCTTCGGCCGCGTTTTTTATGCGTCATCGCATTTCTGTGGAGGACGGTGGGCTTGGCGCACCCTACTGAATGCTGGCAATGCGGTTTGAATCGGATCGCCAGCAAGCTGGCTCCTACAGGTATTGCTACATGCCTCAAATGACTTTTTATACCGACAAGAAGACTGGCTCGGGTTAGTCGAGCCAGTCTGGTTCGCCTCAAACGAGGCTTAGAAGTGGTACTTCACCAGCGCCTGCACCGCGGTCTGGTCGAAGCCATCGTCGGAGCCGTCGATCGGGCGGATGCCGTATTTGTTGTGCCACATATTCAGCTCGGTGCCGACGTAGAGTTTGCGTTCCTTGCCGAACAGCGCCTTGCCCGCATCCCATTTGATCTGGATCGAAGAGCCCACCGAGGTCTGGGTGCCGGCGTCTTTGGAGGGCGCGCGCCAGTCGACATAGCCGTCGATGACGAAATCCTGCTCGCCGATGGCGAAGGGGTAGGCGCCGCTCAGGGTCAGTTGGTAGGTGTGGCCGTTGCCTTTTTTCGAGGCCTGGAAGTCATGGTCGAAGAAGATGTGGTTGTTGACCTTGACTGCATACAGGTTGGCGTTCAGGTAGGCGAAGCCGGGAGCGTTCCAGGCGGTGCCGATGCCATACAGGTAGTTCTCGGTGCCCGGGCCGCCGTTGCCTTTTTCATAGGTGAAGGCGGCGTATACATCCTTCAGCGGGCCGGCCGAGAGGTCCTGGCCGGTCAGCCAGCTCAGGCTGACCCGCGGCGAGAACTCCATGTAATAGAAGTCATCCTTGTTGTCGATTTCCAGGTTGGCGAAGCTGCTGCCGCGCGCCTGCGTATTGTCGGCCTTGATGTAGTCGAGGAAGTAGAACATGTCGCCCCAGACCCAGCCGCTGGCGTGTTCGAAGGTGAAGGTGGTTTGCGAGCGCTGTTCCTCGCCATTGAAGTTGAGGCGCTGGAAGTTGCTGCCGTAGAGATAGGACAGGCTGTTGTCCTGCCAGAACAGCATCTCGCCGGCGCCGGCTTGCTGGGCGCCGAGCAAACCGGCGGAAAGGCCGAGGCAGTGTGTTAAGTGCTTGAGTTTCATCGGTTTTCCTTATTTTAATGGTCGATTTTCAAGTGCAGGGGAGCGTGGCCCAGCGGCGAACCGCAGGGCTGAAGGGGCTAACTATCTAGGGGGTTAGGCCGGGTTGGCCGGGTTCAAACCATCATTCGGAGCGCGCGACTTGTAGTCGGGCTCGGCGCTTTGCGGGTTTTGCAGCACGCTGTGCAGATGGGCCTCGGGGTCGTAGTCGTTTTCCGCCAGGGGTTGATGTTCCTCCGGCAGAAAGAAGTTCAGCAGGATGGCGCTGAAGGCGCCGATGGTGATCGGTGAGCCGAAGATGTTCTTCAGCGCCTCGGGCATTTGCGACAGGGCTTCCGGCACCGCCGCCACACCCAGGCCGAGGCCCAGGGAGATGGCCACGATCAGCACATTGCGGCGATGCAGGCCTGCCTCGGTGAGGATCTTGATCCCGGCCACAGCAACGGTGCCGAACATGATCAGGGTGGCGCCGCCGAGTACCGGTTTGGGCATCAGTTGCAGCAAGGCACCGACCGCCGGGAACAGCCCGAGCAGCACCAGAATGCCGGCGATGTAGAAGGCCACATAACGGCTGGCCACGCCGGTGAGTTGGATCACCCCGTTGTTCTGACTGAAAGTGGTCATCGGCAGGCTGTTGAACATCGCCGCTATGGCCGAGTTGCAGCCGTCGGCGAGCACCCCGGATTTGATCCGGCGCATATACAGCGGGCCGCTCACTGGTTGTTTGGAGATGATCGAGTTGGCGGTCAGGTCGCCGGCGGTTTCCAGCGGGGTGATCAGGAAGATCACAGCAATCGGCACGAAGGCCACCCAGTCGAAGTTGAAGCCGTACTTGAACGGCACCGGCACGCTGACCAGGGGCACCTGGGCCATGCTGGCGAAATCCACCTTGCCGGTGAACCAGGCCACGGCGAAACCCAATGCCAGGCCAATGATTACCGCGGACAGGCGCACTGCCTGGGATTTGAAACGGTTGAGCACCACGATGGTGGCCAGCACCAGGCCGCCGAGGCCCAAGTGGTGCAGGGCGCCGAGGTCCGCCGCGCCATAGCCGCCGGCCAGGTCGGTCATCGCTACCTTGATCAGCGACAGGCCCATCAGGCAGATGATGGTGCCGGTCACCACCGGGGTGATCACCCGACGCAGCTTGTTGATGAATTGGCTGAAGGCGATCTCGACAAAGGCGGCGCAGAAGCACACCCCGAAGATGGTCGAGAGAATTTCCTCCTCGCTGCCGCCACGGCCCTTGACGATAAAACCGGCACTGAGGATCACGCTGAGAAAGCCGAAGCTGGTGCCTTGTAAACACAGCAGGCCGGAGCCGATAGGGCCGATGCGCTTGGCCTGGACGAAGGTGCCGAGGCCGGAGACGAACAGCGCCATGCTCACCAGGTAGGGCACATAGGCTCCGAGGCCGAGTTCGCTGCACAAGATCAGGGTGGGGGTGATGATGCCGAAGAAACTGGCCAGCAC
>CAMPJN010000109.1 GCA_946886875.1 uncultured Pseudomonas sp. | reverse complement strand
CCGTCACAGGGACGCAAGCCGCCATGCAAGTGAGACACCTGCTGCTGATCGCCATCCTCGCCCTTACCGCTGCCTGCTCGTCGAATGAAGTACTCGACGAGAACCTCAGCGAGACAGAGTTGTACCAGCAGGCCCAGACCGATCTGGACAGCAAGAGCTTTACCAGCGCCATCACCAAGCTGAAAGCCTTGGAATCGCGCTACCCGTTCGGCCGCTACGCCGAACAAGCTCAGCTGGAATTGATTTTCGCCTACTACAAGAACGTCGAACCGGAAGCCGCACGCTCCGCGGCCGAGCGCTTTATCCGCTTGCACCCGCAGCATCCCAACGTGGATTACGCGTATTACTTGAAGGGGCTGGCCTCTTTCGATCAGGACCGCGGTCTGATCGCACGCTTCGTCCCGCTGGACATGACCAAGCGCGACCCGGGCGCCGCCCGCGACTCCTACAACGAGTTCGCCCAGCTGACCAGCCGCTACCCGACCAGCCGTTACGCGCCGGATGCCAAGCAGCGCATGATCTACCTGCGCAACCTGCTGGCAGCCTATGAAATTCACGCCGGCTACTACTACCTGAGCCGCCAGGCCTATGTCGCCGCCGCCAACCGCGGGCGCTATGTAGTGGAAAACTTCCAGGAAACACCGTCGGTTGCCGATGGCCTGGCGTTGATGACCGAGGCTTATCAGCGTCTGACCCTGGACGAACTGGCCGCAACCAGCCTGGAAGCCCTGAAACTCAACTACCCGGACCATCCGACCCTGGTCGACGGCCAGTTCGTGCCGCGCGAGGAGGAAGCTGACAACCGCTCCTGGCTGGCCAAGGTCACTCTGGGCCTGATCGAAACCGACACACCGCTACCACCGGGTGAAACCCGCGCCAGCCAGGACGTGATTCGCCAATACGAAGATGCCGAAGAGCAGATTCCCGATGATCTGAAGCCAGAAGGCCAGGACGACGAGTCTGAAGCCGATGAAGAAAGCCAAGACAGCGACCGCTCCTGGTTCAGCTATATGACCTTCGGCCTGTTCGACTAAAGCGTCGCAGCTCGAAAAAGGGAGACCCTCGGGTCTCCCTTTTTTATGGGCGCCGACTTACCCATACTGGCCGCGCGTCGAGCTCAGTCACGCCCATAGGGGGAAACACCGCACAGGCTGCCGCTTCGCCGCTGTGCTGGTGGTTATTCCTTGGATAAACTGCGCTAACCTCCGCTTCCCAGTATTTATCGATAAGAGAGCGTTATGGGCCTGTTCCGCCTGCTGTTGTTGCTTGCCATTATCGCGGCCGCCTTCTGGCTCTGGCGCCGCATAGCCGCGCCGACTCGTCGTCGCGACGACACGAGTGCCGACCCCGCACCCATGGTCCGTTGCGCACACTGCGGCGTGCATGTGCCGCGCACCCGCGCGCTGCTTCAGGATGACAATTGGTACTGCAGCCAGGCCCATCTCGAGCAAGGCACCAAACAGCAGTGAACCATAAAGAAAAACTTGTGCTCGAGGGGCCCAAAGGTCAGCGCATCCTGCGCCTCTATCACCTTTACCGCCTGACCATTGGACTGCTCCTGGTGCTGCTGATCTCCAGCAACATGCACAATGAGCTGCTGGACCTGGTGCAGCCTGAGCTGTTTCGCAACGGCAGCTGGCTGTACCTGATCCTCAATACCGTGCTGAGCATACTGGTACAACGCCCGCAACGACTGTTCCAGATATTCATCCTGGCCCTGCTCGACGTGGTGCTGCTCTCAGCGCTGTTCTACGCTGCCGGGGGCACGCCGAGCGGTATCGGCAACCTGCTGATAGTCGCGGTGGCCATCGCCAACTTCCTCTTGCGCGGGCGTATTGGCTTATTGATCGCCGCGGTCGCGGCCATCGGCCTGATCTACCTCACCTTCTACCTCAGCCTGAGCCGACCGGCCGCAGTCGCCCAGTACGTGCAGGCGGGCGCGTTGGGCGCGCTGTGCTTTGCCGCCGCACTAGTGGTCCAGGCCCTGACCCGGCGTCTGCAGGTCAGCGAACGCCTGGCCGAACAACGCGCCACCGATGTCGCCAACCTCGAAGCCTTGAACGCGGTGATCCTGCAGCGCATGCGCACCGGCATTCTGGTGCTCGACGAACTGCATCGCGTACTGCTGACCAACGAAAGCACCGCCTACCTGTTGGGCAAAGACAACCTGACCGGCAAGATCCTCGACCCGCATTGCCCGGAACTGGTCAAAAGCCTGCAGCAATGGCTGCACAACCCGACCCGGCGCCCGGCGAGCTTGCAGGTCTATGCCGAGGGCCCGGTACTGCAACCGAGCTTTATGAAGCTGCAGCGCGGCGAACAGCAACACTGTCTGATATTTCTCGACAATATCTCGCAGATCGCCCAGCAAGCTCAGCAACTGAAGCTCGCCTCCCTGGGCCGCCTGACGGCCGGCATCGCCCATGAGATCCGCAACCCGCTCGGGGCGATCAGCCATGCCGCGCAGTTGCTGCAGGAATCCGATGAACTGCGCGGCCCCGATCAACGCCTGGCGCAGATCATTCAGGATCATTCGCGGCGAATGAACCTGGTGATCGAAAACGTGCTGCAACTCTCCAGGCGGCGTCAGGCCGAACCGCAGCTACTGGACTTGAAATACTGGCTGCACCGCTTCGCCAGCGAATTCCGCGCCTCGGCTCCGGCCGAACATATGCTGCACCTGGAAACCCGCGGCGGCACCATTCAAACGCGCATGGACCCCCATCAGCTGACCCAGGTACTGACCAACCTGGTGCAGAACGGCATGCGTTATAGCGCACAAAAACACCAGCGCGGCCAAGTATGGCTAACCTTGTTCCGAGACCCGGAAAGCGACCTGCCAGTGCTGGAAATCCAGGACAACGGCCCCGGTGTGGCGCCGGAGCAGCTACAACATATATTCGAGCCGTTCTACACCACGGAAAACCAGGGCACCGGCCTCGGCCTGTATATTTCCCGCGAGCTGTGCGAAAGCAACCAGGCCCATCTCGACTATAAACCTCGCGAAGGCGGTGGCAGCTGCTTCCGCATCACCTTCGCCCACCCGCGCAAACTGAGCTGAACCATGACCCGCCAGAGAGCCTTGATCGTCGACGACGAGCCCGATATCCGCGAACTCCTGGAAATCACCCTGGGACGCATGAAGCTCGATACCCGCAGCGCGCGCAACGTCAAGGAAGCCCGCGAGTGGCTGGCCAAGGAGCCGTTCGACCTGTGCCTGACCGATATGCGCCTGCCCGATGGCACCGGCATGGATCTGGTGCAATACATCCTGCAGCGCCACCCGCAAGTACCGGTGGCGATGATTACCGCCTACGGCAGCCTGGATACCGCGATCAATGCACTCAAGGCCGGGGCTTTTGACTTCCTGACCAAGCCGGTCGACCTCACCCGCCTGCGCGAGCTGGTCAATACCGCGTTGCGCCTGCATACCGCCGGTGGTGAGGACACCCCGATGGACAGCCGCCTGCTCGGCGAGTCGCCACCGATGCGCGCGCTACGCAAACAGATTCACAAGCTCGCGCGCAGCCAGGCGCCGGTGTATATCAGCGGCGAATCCGGCAGCGGCAAGGAGCTGGTGGCGCGCTTGATCCACGACCAGGGCCCGCGCAGCGAGCAACTGTTCGTACCGGTCAACTGCGGCGCTATCCCCACCGAACTGATGGAAAGCGAGTTCTTCGGCCACAAGCGCGGCAGTTTCACCGGTGCCATCGAAGACAAGCAGGGCCTGTTCCAGGCGGCCAATGGCGGCACCCTGTTTCTCGACGAGGTGGCCGACCTGCCGCTGCCGATGCAGGTCAAGCTGCTGCGCGCGATCCAGGAAAAAGCCGTGCGCGCGGTCGGCGGGCAGCAGGAAAATGTGGTGGATGTACGCATCCTCTGCGCCACCCACAAGGATCTGGCCGCCGAAGTGGCTGCCGGGCGCTTCCGCCAGGATCTGTATTACCGCCTCAACGTCATCGAGTTGCGCGTACCCTCGCTGCGCGAGCGCCGCGAGGATATCGGCCTGCTCGCCGAGGTGATGCTCAAGCGCCTGGCCGAGGGCCCCGGCCTGATGCCCGCCAAGCTCGAGCCCGAGGCCCTGGAAAAGCTCAAGAGCTATCGCTTCCCCGGCAACGTGCGCGAACTGGAGAACATGCTCGAACGCGCCTACACCCTCTGTGAAGACGACCAGATAAATGCCAGCGACCTGCGCCTGGCCGACACCTGCAGCCCCGCGGAAAACGGCGAAGCCAGCTTGGCGCAGATCGACAACCTGGAAGATTACCTGGAGGACATCGAGCGCAAGCTGATCATGCAAGCGCTCGAAGAAACCCGCTGGAACCGCACCGCCGCCGCGCAACGCCTGGGGCTGACCTTCCGCTCGATGCGCTATCGCCTGAAGAAACTGGGCATCGACTAACAGGCCGTTGAAAAACTACCTGCGTTGGCAATACTGCTTTCGTAGCCCGGATGCAATCCGGTGAGCGATGTCGGCCACACAACCGATCCTCGGATTTCATCCGGGCTACAACAGCGCCAGCTCGAAACTAGTGGGCATGCTCCTCGGCCGGCGGGGCTTTTTGCACCGCGACCTCCAGCTCGATGGCACCGGCCTTCTCGAAAGTCAGGGTCAGCGGAAAACGCTCGCCATCTTTGGCCTGCTGCTTAAGGCCGAACAGCATCACGTGGTAGCCCATAGGCTCGAAGCGCACTTCGCCGCCGGCGGGTATCGCCACAGCCTGCACCTGCTGCATCTTCATCACGCCATCGTCGACCTGCACATGTTCGTGGAACTCGGCCTTATCGGCGACCGGCGTGCGCACTTCGAGCAGGCGGTCCGCCGCGCCGCGGTTATGCACGACAAAATAGGCGGCGGCGGTCGGTGCCACCGGCGGCATTTCCCTCGACCAGGGGTGTTCGATACGTAGCATTCCAGCCTCGTATTCATGGGCCATGGCCAACAGGCTCGGGCTCAACAACGCAGCCAATAACAGGGTGTTCTTCAACAGCATGGCGAATCTCCAGAATCGGGAATATCCAGAACGACCGGCTGCAATGCGCAGCGCGCAGCTCATCGGTGTCGTTCGGCAATAAGTAGGTCGCGGACTCAGGCGAAAAATGGAGAGGCGCGCGGATTGGCCGAAGGCCAGAGATAGCGGAGCGGCCGGGCTGCCGAAACAAGCCCTGGATTGGGCCTGATCTGACGCAGCGGTAGCAAACCGAGCAAGGTGAAGAAGACAGCGAAAGCCAAACCCACAAAACTGGAGCACAGTGAACAACCAAAGCCGCCAACGGTGCTGCCCGCCATCGCGTCGAAACCGCCCCCCTCGCCTGTAGGTTCGCTAGCACCTGCAGAACAGTAGAGCCCATCGATACCGCTGAGCTGCAAACCGGCCAGCTGGCCCTGGCTGATACTGCAGGCGAGCGCCGCGAACAGCACGCTGAAATACAGCAGCCAGGCCAGCGATGCGCGATGTGAGCGAGTTCGGTTCATGCCCGCGACTCTAGCAGCGCGGCCATCCGCAGCCAAGCGACGAGCAATTGATCAAGCGCCGGCTAGACTCTTCTCATACCAGGGCCAATGGCCATCGCGCCAAGCTCCCCCACTCAGCCGTATACAGGCGATGCTAAGGATGCGATCCGATCTCATAAGCCCGTTACGCGTAGCCGGCGTCTATGCCCTGTTCAGTGCTGTGTGGATTCTGGGCAGCGATTATTTTTTGCATGCGCAGGGCGTTAACAGACAGGATCTCAGCGACCTGCAAACCATCAAAGGCCTGCTGTTCATTCTGCTCAGCAGCCTGTTGATCTTCTTCCTCAGCTATCGCGACCGTCGCGCTCAACGGCGCCTGCATGATGAGCTCAACCGCAACACCCTTCTGCTGCAACAAACCCAGCACACCGCCGGCCTGGGTTACTGGCAATACGACGGGCAGTTTCATTGGAGCGCGGAGGCGCTGCAGCTATTGGCGCGCAGCCCCGAGGATCAATGCAGCAGCCTCGAGCAATTGCTCGCCTGGCTCCATCCGGCCGAACGCCCATCGATACAGCGCGCCCTGCAGACGTTGATCGAAGAGCGCCAGCCGCTGCTGATAAGCGCCCGGCTTTACCAGCCGCAGCAGCAACAATGCTGCTGGCTGTTGCTGCGTGCGGAGCTCAACAGCGACGGCCAGATACTCGGCACCGTGCAGGACATCAGCAACCAGAAACGCGACGAAGCGGCATTACGCGAAAGCGAGCAGCGCTTTCGTCAATTATTCGAGCGCACCCCACGCATCGCCGTGCAAGGTTATGACCGTGACCGCCGGGTGATCTATTGGAACCAGGCGAGTACCCAGCTGTACGGCTATAGCATGCAGGACGCAATGGGTAAACGCCTGGAAGAACTGATAGTTCCCGCCCCTGCGCGCCGGCATGTGGTCGCGGCGATCAACAGTTGGCTGCTCGGCGGCCCGGCGATTCAGGCGGCTGAGGTGCAACTGCAGCGGCAGGATGGCAAGCCAGTGTGGGTATTCTCCAGCCATTCGATGCTGCGCAATACCCGCGACCAACTGGAGCTGTACTGCATAGATATCGATCTCAGCGAACAGAAGCAGACCTATCGCGAGCTGCACGCCAGCGAAGAGCGCTTTCGCGATATGGTCGAGCAGTTGAGTGATGTGATCTTCCTCGCCGACGCCCATGGTCGTTTGACCTTCTATAACCCGGCCTGGACGCAGCTCAGCGGTTATCTCAGCGACGAAAGCCTGGGCCAGCCGCTGGCGCAATTTGTTCACCAGGAAGATCGTGCCCGACTGAACGCACAGATCGCCGCCATCGTCAGCGGCGGCCAACGCAGCCTGAGCGACGAGTACCGTTTGCTGACGCGCCAGGGGCAGATTCGCCGGGTCGAATTGCAGCTGGCGCACAGCCGGGCCGACAACAGCTTGCGCGGCAGCCTGCGCGACATCCATGAAGCCGTTCAACTGCAGGAGCTGCAGGCCGCGCGCAATGCGGTACTCGACGAACTGCTGGCGCGTTTGCCCCTAGCGCAGATTCTCGACGACATCAGCCACTGCCTGCAGGGCCTTAACCCACATATGTTGGTCTCGATCATGCTGTTGGATCAGCAGCGCTGCCTGCGCGTGGCCAGCGCACCCAGTCTGCCCGCCAGCTATTGCCAGGCCATCGACGGCATTCCGGCAGCGCTTGAAGTCGGCTCCTGCGGACATGCCGCCTGCAGCGGCGAACTGACGATTGCCGAAGATCTCAGCCAGCATCCCTACTGGAGCGATCACTGCGAACTGACCCGTGCGGCCGACCTGCACGCCTGCTGGTCGCTGCCGTTCAAGGACGACAACGGCGAGGTGCTCGGCACCTTCGGCATCTACTATGGCCAGCCGGCGTTGCCCAGCGAGGCGGATATCGCCCTGGTCACCGAGTTCACCCGTCTGGCCAGCCTGGCCGTGCAACAGCAACGTAACCAGTGATAGACGGCTATACAGTTGGGCTTCGTTCCTCAGCGCCAACCTACTTCACTGCTCGGCTAGCAGGCCGTTGAAAAACGTAGGCGAGACAGGCAAGACAAGGCGCTACGTTAGTAACAGCCTCCGGCTGGTCAAAACGGCGAGGAAGCGGACTGGGCTCGCACGCGAGTTTACGTGTTGTAAATGAGCATTACTCGCTTCGCTCGCCCTGCGGGCCGCGCTGAAGCGCGTTAGCCGCAAGCGGCTTACCGAGCCTGTTTTTAACGCAGTATTGCCAACGCAGGTAGTTTTTCAACAGCCTGCTAACGCCGTCAGTCGCGCAATTGACCAGTGTCAGGGAAAATTCACAGATGCAGACTAGAATTGAGCACTCTTCCCGGAGGTGCTCCCATGAAGCTTCTGATCCAGCCCCTGCAGAAAGCCGGTGCGCAACACTGGCAAGTAAGCTTCGACAACCACTGCGTGACCTTCCGTAGCGAAAGCGAAGCCCGCCAATTCGTCGCTACCCTCGAAGCCCGCCTGCAAGCCCCTCATCCACTGCCGGGGTCGGCACAGCGCATCGCCAGCTAATAGCCGGGCCTACCAATGCGGCGCTCGGCCCAGCGGGTAAACAACGAGCACAGCACCGCCAGCAGTCCACACGCGGAAATCACCGCAGCCATCGGCCAGGCACTGCCGTCATGCAGCAAGCCGACCACGGCGGCGGCGCTGGCGGCGATGGTGAATTGCAGGCTGCCGAGCAAGGCCGAAGCGCTGCCGGCATGACTCCCCTGGCCGGCCATGGCGCAGGCCGACGAATTCGGCAAGAGCACGCCGAGGCAGGCAATACAACCGAACAGCGGAATCAGCAGCGGCCACAGCGCCGTCGGTTGCGCGAGGGCGGTCAGCAATAACGCCGAACCACACAGCAGGTACAACCAGACCATGCGACGCAGCCAATAGCTGGGCCCATGGCGCGCCACCAGCCAGGCGTTCAACTGCGCCGCCAGAATAAAGCCCAGGGCATTGGCGCCGAACAGCCAGCCAAAATGCTCCGCCGGCACTCCATACAGCTCGATAAAAACGAAGGGCGAGCCGGCGATATAGGCGAACATCCCGGCGACGGCGAAGCCGCCGGTCAGGGCATAACCGAGAAACGGCAGGTCACCGAACAGCCGCAAGTACTCGCCCATGGCTCCACGCAAGGGCGCGGTCGGCGCATCTGCACTCAAAGTCTCCGGCAACCACAAAGCCACGGCCAGCAGGCAGAGCGCGCCGAACAGCGCCAGCGCGATAAAGATCGACTGCCAGCCGAGGATATTGAGCATCAGCCCGCCGAGTAAAGGCGCCAGGATAGGTGCCAGGCCCATCACCAGCATCAACTGCGAAAACACCTTGGCCGAGTCGATCGGGTCGCACATATCCCGCACCACCGCCCGAGTGATTACCATGCCGGCGCAACCGCCGAGGGCCTGGACGAAGCGCGCGGCGATCAACCATTCCAGGCTCGGCGCCAGGGCGCAGGCCAAGGATGCCAGGGTGAACAGCAACAGCCCAGCCAGCAACGGCATACGCCGGCCGAAACGGTCGGCCAACGGCCCATAGAGCAGTTGGCCGATGGCCAAACCCATGAAGTAAGCCGACAGCGACAGCTGCACATGCTCCACATCGGTGGCAAAGGCCAACGCCAACGTGGGAAAACTCGGCAGATAGAAGTCGATGGCCAAGGGGCCGAAAGCGCTCAGGGCGCCGAGAATCAACAACAGACGTAACGGCATAGGAATCCAGATAAGTAAGGACACATAGGGGGCCGTTGTAGCCCGGATGCAATCCGGGAAAATCCGGCGTCTGCAAATCCCTCCCGGATTGCATCCGGGAGGGGCTGCGCGAGCCCAGGAATCAAAGCGGCTTGGCGACCTTGTTGCGCCCCTTGCCGAGTTTTTCCGCCAGCGATTCCACCAGCAAATAGAACATCGGGATCAGGAAGATCGCCAGCACGGTGGCGGCGAGCATGCCGCCGATCACCCCGGTGCCGATCGAATGGCGGCTGGCCGAACCGGCGCCACTGCTGATCGCCAGCGGTACCACGCCGAGGATAAACGCCAGCGAGGTCATGATGATTGGGCGGAAACGCAGGCGCGAGGCCTCCAACGCCGACTCGAAGATGCCCATGCCCTGCGCCCGGCAGAGCACGGCGAACTCGACGATCAGAATCGCGTTCTTCGCCGCCAGGCCGATCAGGGTGACCAGGCCGACCTGGAAATACAGGTCATTCTCGATGCCGCGCAGCCACACCGCGAGAATCGCGCCGAACACCGCGAAAGGCACCGCGGTGACCACCGCCAGCGGCAGAGTCCAGCGCTCGTACTGTGCGGCGAGAATCAGGAACACCATAATCAGGCCGAAGATAAAGGCCGTGCTGCCCGAACCCTGGGTCGCCAACTCCTGGAATGCCGAGCCGGTCCAGCCGATGCTGTAGTCGCTACCGAGCACCTCGTCGGCGATTTCCTGCACCGCGGCCAAAGCCTGCCCGGAACTGTAGCCCGGCGCCGGCCCGCCGAGAATCTTCGCCGCCGGGTAGACGTTGAAGCGCGCATAGGTATCGGGGCCGAGGATGCGCTCGACCTTGACCAGGCTGGACAACGAAACCAGCTCGCCGCCGGCCGCACGCACATAGACCTGGGACAGGTCCTCGGGCTTGCGGCGGAACTCCGACTCGGCCTGCAGGCTGACCTGAAAGGTGCGCCCATAGAGGTTGAAATCGTTGACGTAGTAACTGCCGAACGTCGCCTGCATGGCGGTGAACACATCGTTGATCGACACGCCCAGGGCCCGCGCCTTGGTGCGATCGAGGTCGATGTAGTACTGCGGCACG
>CAMPJN010000108.1 GCA_946886875.1 uncultured Pseudomonas sp. | reverse complement strand
GCCGGGGTGATCACCATCACCTACCCGGGCCAGGTGCAGATGCTGATTCCGTAGGGTGGATCGGAGCGCGTAGCTGACACCTTTTTCATCCACCGCAACGATGTTCACGCCTCTGGCGCCTGGGTCAGCCGGCGCCACCACCAGGCCAGGCGCGAAATCGGTTTGCCTTCTTCGTCCAGCGGTCGGCCGTCCTTGCTGAACCGTTGTTCGGCCTCGGCGACCTGGCCCTGCTGGAACAACTGTCGCCAGGACAGCTTCGCATCCGGGTGAAAGCGCTGTTGCAGGCCATGCAATTCGCCGGCGTGATAACGCTGCCACTCGGCCAGGGTGCCGTCGGCGAAAAAGGTTTTGACCTCGCCGTGCAGCAACCCGCCGCGGTAGTTGGCCTGGCGCTGCACCCAGCCCTCAGGCGCGTAGTAGGTCGCCAGACCATGCAGCTTGCCGTTCTCGTAGTTCATCCGCGCCATTGGCTTACCGTTGGGATAGAGCAACGCGAAAGGGCCGTGCAGCACGCCCTTTCGATAGCTCAAACTGGCTTGCGGCCGACCCTCTTCGTCGACCCGCAGCGGCCCGTCCAACGCACCGTCGCGCAGGGCACCGCGCAGCTGGCGGTCGCCGCGATGCAGGTTGAAGGTGCCGCTGGCCCCGCTCATGTCGACGCCTGCAGTTGGCTGTGCCGGCTATTCATCAATTCACCTGCACCAGGCCGCCCTTGATGGTCAGCATGCCGCCGCCGTCCACCGTCTGGTCGGCGGCGGCCTTGTTGATCAGGCTGACGCCACCGTTGTTGGTCAGGGTGGTGCCGGCCTTGTTATCCAGGGTGGTGCCGGCCTGATTGGTCAATGCGGTGCCGGCTTTATTGGTCAGCGCGGTGCCGGCCTGATTGGTGAGGTTGGCATCGCTCTTGGCGGTGAGGTCGCCACCGCTTTGCAGGGTCAGGGTGCCGCTAACCTTGATGGTCAGGTTGCCGTCCACGGTCAGCTCGTAATTACCGGCGACTTCGCTGGTGTAATTGCCGCCGGTGCTATGGGTCTGGTCGCCTCCCACCGTGATCGTGCGTGAGTCCGCCACGTCCAGGGTGTCGCTGCCGGTTTCGATGGTCACCGTGCGCTTGCCCTTCTCCAGGGTGACGGTCTCGTCGCCGTCCTTCACCGTGCGGGTACGGGCGTTCTGCACCGTCAGCGTCTCGTCGTGGCCGACGGTGGCGGTGGTGTCGTTGAGCACGTTGATCTTGAAGTCCTTCTGCGCCTGCAGGAACACTTCCTCGCTGTCCTTCTTGTCCTCGAAACGCAGCTCGTTGAAACCGCCGCCTCCCTTGCTGGAATTGGTCTTGATCCCCGATTGCGTCTGGTTGGCCGGCAGCGCGTAGGGCAGCGCGTTGTCGCCGTTGTACACACAGCCGGTGACCAGCGGCCGATCCGGGTCGCCGTCGATAAAGGTGACTATCACCTCCTGGCCAATGCGCGGAATAAAGTGCATGCCGAATCCCTTGCCGCTCCAGGGCAACACCACGCGTACCCAGCAGGAACTGGTTTCGTCGTTGGCACCGTCACGGTCCCAGGGGAACTGGATCTTGATCCGGCCGTACTCGTCGGTCCAGATTTCCTCGCCGGCCTTGCCGACCACGATGGCGGTCTGAGTATGCATGCGTGGCTTGGGCGTGGTGCGCGGCGGCCGGTAACTGGTGCTCTTGGGAATCGCCTCGAAACGGTTGCGGTAATGCTCGTGGCCAGCCTCGTGGCTGACTTGGGTCACCACCCATTCGATATTCGCCGTGTCGTCCTCATGGCCGCTCAGGGTGAAGCTGTGCCCCGGCACCAGCCAGCGGCAATCGCTCTCGCCGATAAAGCGGCTTTCCTGACTGCGCAACGCATTCACTCGCATCGTGCCCAGGGCATCGCCGCGCGCCTTGGCGGTGTAGCCGCCGGGATGCTCGTAGACCGACAACGGCCCGGCGACCGCCTCGGCCTGGCCGTAAAGCGAAGTAGTCGGTGTGGTGAACTCGTAGTCGGTGGCGCGATAAACCCCGGACACCGCCTGCCGGCAGATCTGCCCCGAGCGGATGCCATGCAACTCGCGCTCGCCCATCTGCTGACCAAGGTAGGCGATGGTGGTGGCATTCGGGCAGGGCGGGAAGGCATCGTTGCTGTCGCCCAGCACCAGGGTATGGGCGCCGTCGGCATGGGTGAAGAACCAAAAAATGCCTTCCTCCTCGAGCAGCCGCGAGACGAAGGCGAAATCGGTTTCGCCATACTGCACGCAATACTCGCGCGGCGTGTAACTGCCGGTCAGCTGCAGCTCGTAGTCACTGAAACCGTGCTCGTCGAAGATGCTGGTGACGATATCGCTGGTCGCCAGGTTCTGGAACACCCGGTTATTGCTGGCCAGGGTCAGCCACCACAACCAGGGCCGCAGCAGCAGGTTATAGCGCTCGGCTGTGGCATCGCCGGGCAACTGACGGATCTCCGCACAAAGCGCATCGATCGGCCGCAGCATGGCGTCGTTATGCAGAGTCGCGGTCAGGTGCGAAGCCACGGCATCGGCCATGGTCAGCGCCGTGGCGCTGTAGCCGTGCAGGGTCAGGCTGCCAAGGCTGTTCAACGCCTCCTCGCCGGACAGATGCTCCGGATAGAGATCGGTCAGCGCCGTGGCGGTAAGGGAGAGACTGGTGTTGGTGTCGGTGGGGCGGGTCATCACGATCCTTACGAGCTTTGCCCAAAATTAGACACATGCATGCGCCATGGCTGAATAAGGCATTTATTGATAATTCAACTCATGAACCACTGTGTCAGAATTTCCGTTTTGATAGTAGAAATGCCACCTTGAAGTGAAGGGCCAGGAGCGAGCAACGTATTCGCCCCAAAGCACAGCCTCAGCCCATGGTCCTAGGTGGGTATAAGGAGATGCTCTACTTATTGCGGTTACATTGTATTTATCTGATGGCAATAACCAGGAAACATTGGTGCCATACCTGAAAAGATCATCTTGGGAGAAAACCGGGTTGTGGTTACCAGAGGTGAACAAGTTATAGTGCCGCACCCTTACAAATCCGCCGAAGTTCTGAATGCCTACACAGCAACCGCTCAAATTTGCCGTCAGGAAAATACGCGGATTGGTACCAGTTGGCGGGGAAGGCAGGTCGATATACAGGCCGCGATCCATATCCCAAGGTAAATAATATGCTTGATATGTATTTCCGGGCACGACTGCAAGTACCCCATCCACCAGGTTGCTATCTAGATCGAAACCTACCGTCCCGACGTGTGCATTAGGGATATTGGTGGGGCGAAGATGCTTAGGATTCTGTTCAAGTAGCGCTTTCAGCATGACTACAATCCTTATGCGTGTTTAGAACAAACTGGAGTGAAGCCAAGGTTGGCTGGGCTTGGCCCAGATACGGGCTGTCAACCAGTTTCCGAGAATGCGATTTGACTGAAGATAAACGTAACTGACGCCGTTATCTTTCAATTCTCCTCGAAAGTATTCACATCCGTTGTTCTCCGCAAACTCCCGATTCATGTTGTGAACATCCTCCTGATGCCACATGGCCCCGGCAGGAGAGGTTTGATTGAGTAGGCGACGATATTCATCCCATTGCCTGCCATTTACGGCATCGCTGAAATCCTGGTTCTGGTATTTATTGAGACCTTGTCGAAATGCCATCAGCCGATGGGCATCCAGGTTTCTCGGCACCTGCAGAACGGCCGGTTTTCTACGAAATACAATGAGGAACAAATGGTTGCCGCTTGCAACTATAAAAATCCCACATTTCTTATGTTGCGGAAAATATTCATGCCAGCCTTGCCAGTCGCCACTGGATGGACCTATCGAAACATGAGCACCATAGCGTTGCCGATAAGGGTGAATATGAAAGTCACCAATATAGGACATTTCCAAGTGGGCCTTTTCGCTTCCCAGATTGACCGTGTTGTGATCGCCAACATAGAGCGTGGGTGCAATCTCGATCAGCGGGTTTTGACTACCGCGAACCCAACGCAGGTTGTAGCCGCGCTCCACTACATCGTCCTCCGAGCGCCGCAATACTTTCCTGAACTGTTGACACAATCCAGCGGGGACGACCAGCCAGGAAGGGGTATAGATATCCGTATCGTCTTTGAGCAGCGATAGGGTGTAAGCGTTGAGATTCAAGGCAAAACCTCCTTTTTGCTGCGCTGGGGGGAAGAAGTGACCATTGCAGCGCCTGCGCTCTTGATAACGGATCAACACGATTTACAAATACAGCTTATTCTTTACGCTATTTTCTATGCTTACCAATGTATTCGCGTGGACAGCATATTGTGAACACTTGTGGTCACCGAGTTGTGCGACTCATTGAAGGTCACGACAGTACCCACCGGTGCTCTCGCTAAAATATGATCGAGGTGATTGTTCACCCCCTGGAAATTTTGCAGAGGTGTGTATCCCCCGTAATTAGCCGCTAAGCCTGCCGCAGTTACATTCATATCTCCGGCAATTATTGTTATATCTGGAGCTGCCCCAATTAGAGCGGCGGGATGTTGCAATAACTGGCTATTATCTAAAGCCAGATACGCATCGATAAGCGCTCCTCCGGGCATGGCACCAACAATTATTGGTAACAACGAAGGTCCAAGCGGGGCATGCCAGGTGACCAACAGCACATTCTGCCCCGCGACTGTCAGTACGGTATAAGCGGGTACTCGAGCAGCACCTGTCCATACACCCGGTTGAATCGCAAGATGCCCGCCCCACCCCAAGAAATTTGGATCAGCGGCGTAATTCCACAATGTAAGTCCAGTCGTCACGGTAACGCTGGCATTACGTGTAGCACAGATATATCCAGCACCGCCGCCACCCAATTGCTCAGCAATATGGTGGATCGTGTAGCCGGGAAGCGCGTTCAACCATAAATCAATCGCCCCGCCAGCTCCATTCTGGGCTTCTTGAATAAGAAATACATCTACATGCGGGTGGCCTAGATAATTAGCCGCCAACCACCCGGCAGCTGCCGCAAGCTCACCGGCTTTCATGGGATTTTCGCCAGTACTATTCCAACTGATTACACGGAGATCCGGCATTTAACTAACATCCGCTAGAACAATAATTTAATTCGAATATCGCAACCACTAGCTACCAAAACAATAAACTAAAAATCGCTGAACCAGCGATAATTGCATGCCGGTTTCGCCCGTTACTCTTCTCTATTCTTCTCTATTCTTCTCTATTCTTTTTTATTATTTTAATTTGCAAAATTTCATAAGGTCAGCCCTACCAGTTGGCAACGCTGAGTGATTTGGAAATCCGTGAGGTCCGGCGCGTGAGCCTTTATCAAGCCGAAGAGTTCTGGGCGGTCTATTCCAAACATCTTTCGCGTGGGGGTGGGAATCACAGGACTTACCTGGCTGCGCTCGTTGATCACCGAGGCTGTCAGCGACTCGACAAGATAGGACGGCCAGTTGTCGAACATCAGGGAAAACAGAATGGTTAGCTGGTTTCTGTCGGCCAGATTGATATTGATATCGTTGCGCGTGATTGTGACGTCGTGCCAGCGTCGAGGTTCGCCGGTCGCAATCTGAGTGATGGGGATAAACGAGTTCAGCGCCGAGATGGACGCTCCAACCACGGCAATACCGTCGGGAACCTGAGCATTCCATGGCAGTTCGCTCATCGGCGCGGTTTGTTTGTTGCGTAGGGTTGGTGTCGTCGTATTGTAGGTGGCGGCCCCGACAATCATGATCTTTCCGTCTGCTGTGCCCAGAGCCACAACGCCTTCATCTCGGGCTCCCAGCGCGCCGTTCAGGTCCACGATCGGCGACAGAGCATCGCCTATGTCCGGGTCGAGAATCTGGTAAAGACTGCTGGTCAATCTCGTATCGGTATCACCGCCGAGCGCATAGATGAATTGGTCAGCAATGTAGTAATAGTCCTTTCCCTTGATATGGATATGCAGCTTGGTATTCACGATCTCGATTTTTTCAACTTCCTCGAGTCGTTTCAGATCATTCTCTTCACAGAGTTTGATGATCTCGGCGTTGCGTGAGCCGGGTAGCACTGCGCCGCTGAATTCGGTTCCCCCCGGACGGGCGAACCAATTCATACACGGTGATCGCTGGCTGGCGAGATCCGCTACCCAGGCGGCAGTGGCGCTACCCCCATAAATGGCGCGATCGATATTCGCTGTGTATTCCTCACGGTTAGATAGAAAATCAATACCTTCAATGACCTGGGTATATCCAAGACCGTGTGGAGACGTACCGCTCACAGGAGGAGGCTTGCGTTGGGCACCTATCCCGGTGGCGATCACGATCTTGTCGACGATCAGTGCATGGTTGTGATCGAACCAGGCAACGTATTTGCCTGGCTGGCTCCGGGATTTGGAAATGCGCTGCACCTTGCGGCTCGGGTTATACCCGTAACGCTTTCCGGCGACGATTCGGCTGACACCTTGTTGAAAAATGCCCGAGGAAAGAAAGTTATCGAGGCTCATCTCTCCGTTGGGGGCCTGAAATGTCGGGACAGGGGTTCCCGGCAGGTGCAAGAGATGGGCGGGTTGCCCCATCGGATGTTCGGCCAGTTTGGCCCAAAGGCCATCTTCGCCGACTACTACGGTTTCATGATCGTCGTATGACGTTTGCAGGAACGCCGCGGCGGAAACACCGGCGCCTATGATCAATCTGATTGGCATGTCATTGCTTCCCGATAGCGACACTCAGTCCCGGAGGGACTGTCGCAGTGCTTGAGGATCCATTCATTCGAGCACCCACTCCGCCAACTTCCCCGCCACTTCGGTCATCAACACATTCTCGATATCCCGCACTCCCGCCGAACTGCACTTGGCCAGTACCGCCTGGACGATGCCGGGGTCGAAGTCGAATTGTTTGCCGGTCGCGGCTTTGTAGCGGGCACGGAGTTTGTTGAGTTTGGCCTTGACGATATTTTCCAGGGTGGCGTCGTCGAGGTTGCGGTAGGGCACCGTGGTCATGCGCGCGAGGAAGGCCGGGCGGAAGTTGCGTAGCAGTTCCTGACGTAAAAGCGCGTTGAACGCCTCGCCGCCGAGCTGTTCGGCCGGGGTGTCGAGGATCAGTTCGGCACCTACGTTGCTGGTGGCGAGCATTACGGTGTTCTTGAAATCCACTACCAGGCCGGTGCCGTCTTCCATCACGCCCTTGTCGAACACGTTGTAGAAGGCTTCGAGTACATCGGGGTGGGCCTTTTCGATTTCATCGAGCAGCACCACTGAATAGGG
The DNA here is from genome assembly GCA_946886875.1 of uncultured Pseudomonas sp. The sequence goes on along the minus strand of CAMPJN010000108.1, from coordinate 3,082 downwards.
CCTGCGGCGTACCGCTTCGGTGAGCACGCCGCCACTGCCGTAGCCGACGTAGCCGGGTGGCGCGCCCTTGAGCTGGCTGACGGTGTGGGCTTCCTGGTATTCGGAGAGGTTGATGCTGATCAGGTTGCGCTCGCCACCGTACAGGGCATCGGCCAGGGCGTAGGCGGTTTCGGTTTTGCCGACGCCGGTGGGGCCGACCAGCAGGAATACCCCGACCGGTTTGGCCGGATCGGTAAGCCCGGCGCGGTAGGCCTGGATGCGCTGGGCGATGGTGCCGAGGGCAATGTCCTGACCCATCACCCGCTGGCCCATGCGCTGGCCGAGGGTGCGCACGGCATGGGCTTCGTCGGCGAGCATCTTGCCCACCGGGATGCCGGTCCAGCCGGCGATCACCGCGGCGACTATCTTCGAGTCGACCTGTTCGGGCACCAGCGGGTCGTCCTGGCGAATCGCTTCCAGGCCATGTTCCAGGCGCGCCAGTTCGGCGGCCAGTTGGTCGATGCGGCTGTCCAGTTCCTTGGCCGGTTTGGCGGCGTCGGCGCTTTCGCTCAGCGCCAGCAGCTCACGGCGGATCTCCAATAGCTCACGCACCGCCTCGCGCTCTTCGCCCCAGCGGATTTCCAGTTCGCGGATGCTCTGGGCATTGGTGACGGTTTCGCTATCCAGCTCGCCGATGCGCGCGCCGTGGTCGAGGCCGGTAGCCTGTTCGCGCTTGAGCCGGTCGAGTTCGTCCTGCACCGCGACCTGGCGATGACGCAGGCTTTCCAGTTGCGGCGGCACGTCGTGCTGGGCCAGGGCTACACGGGCGCAGGCGGTGTCCAGCACGCTGATCGCCTTGTCCGGTAGTTGGCGGCCGGAGATATAGCGATGGGAAAGTTTCACCGCATCGTGGATCGCCGCATCCAGCACCTGTACGCCGTGGTGCTGCTCGAGCTTGGCAGCGACGCCGCGCAGCATGTCCACTGCGGTGGCTTCGTCCGGCTCTTCCACCTGCACCAGCTGGAAGCGCCGGGTCAGGGCCGGGTCTTTCTCGAAGTACTTCTTGTATTCCAGCCAGGTGGTGGCCGCCACGGTGCGCAGTTCGCCGCGCGCCAGAGCCGGCTTGAGCAGGTTGGCAGCATCGCTGCCACCTTCGGCGCCGCCGGCACCGATCAGGGTGTGGGCTTCGTCGATAAACAGGATGATCGGCTTCTCGGCACTGCGTACGCCGTCGATCACGCCCTTGAGCCGCTGTTCGAACTCGCCTTTGACCCCGGCGCCGGCTTGCAGCAAGCCGAGATCGAGCACCCGCACGGTGACATCCTTGAGCGGTGGCGGTACGTCGCCGGCGGCGATGCGCAGGGCCAGTCCCTCGACCACCGCGGTTTTGCCGACACCGGGGGCGCCGACCAGGATCGGGTTGTTCTGCCGCCGGCGCAGGAGGATGTCGATGGTCTGACGGATCTCGCCGTCGCGGCCGACTATGGGATCGATGCGGCCGTTGCGTGCATCTTCGGTGAGGTCCTGGGTGAACTGGTCGAGCAGCGATGGCTCGCCACCGGGCTTACCGCCTTTGCTGGGCTTGGTCGCCTGGGCGCCGCTTTCGCGCGACGGCGCAGTCCACTCCTGCAGATTGCTGCGCAAGGCGTCGCGGGGGATGCGCAGCAACGAGGAAGCGCTGTTGAGCAGCAGGGCGCGGCGCTCGTCGCGGTCGAGCAAGGCCAGCAGCAACATGCCCGAACGCACGCTGGGCAGGTTCTGCACGCTGGCCTGCAACACCGCGTCTTCCAGCACTGCCACGGTCTGATTGGAGAACGCCGGGGTACGGGTACAGCCACCCTTGAACAGTTCCAGCGCCAGGTTGATTTCGGCGGCCAGGGCATCGCGCTCCAGACCGAAACGCGGCAACAGGCAGGCCAGATCGCCGCCTTCGATATCCAGCAATTCGAGCAGTACGTGCTCGATTTCCACGTAATGATGACTGCGCTGCATGCAACGCTGGGCGGCGCGTTCCAGGGCGCGGCGACAGTCGCCGTTGAGGCGGGTGACCAGGCTTCCGAGATCCATGTTCAGGTGCTCCCCGCTGAAGTCAGGCGCGTATCGATATGGCGCAGTTGGCGCTTGGGTTCACGCTCCAGCCAACTGCTCCAGCTGGCCCGTGGCGGCGCCTGGCGATTCAAGGTCAGGCCTGGGGTTTCGCTGACCAACAGGCGCAGCGAGCAATCCAGGTCGGGGCCGAAGTAGAACCTGGCCAGCGCGGCCAATTGGCCATGGGCCGGGCCGTCCGGGAGAAAGCTTGGGTAGCGTTTGCCATTGAGCGGGCCGAGCACGATGCGAATGCCGGCATGCTCATCCCATACGCGCTTACCGGCCACCGCGCTGCGACCAAGGCTCAGGTTGCGCCCGGGGCGGCCCAGGCAGCTGCGGCTGGCGAGGGGAATTTCGCGCCAGGCGCCCTGGAATTGTTCGAGGCGCACGGTCACGGCGAAGTGATGGCGGACGATGGTTTCGAAACCGGCCAGGGAGCGTCGCGCCCCGGCGAACAGTGCAGCGCGGGCCATGATCAACCCGTCGGGAATCGCCTGGCGGTCCTGCAGCGAGCGCGGCAGAAGACCGGTGAGGGCGCGCAGCTGGTCATGCACCGGGCTGTTCTGGGGCGGCACAAAACCGATCGCGACTCGGTGTTTACACAGAATGCGGTAGAGCAGCGAGAGCAGGCGGTGTTGGAACAGGTCGAGGAATTCCGCCGGGCCGTGGTCCTTGAGCCGGGCGCGTTGCTGCAGCCATTCCTGATAGGCGTAGGGCAGCGGCCCGTCCGGCCCGCCAAGGCCGAATACCGGGGTACTCAGCACCGGCTGCTGTCCTTGGCTGAAATCCAGGCGTGCCACCTGACTGGCGGCGAACAACGGCGTCAAAGGCCCGCGCAAACGCACGGCCTCACGACGCGGGTCGATGCCCTGGCCCAACGGCGTCGTCTGCGGCTGCGCGCGCTCGAGCAATAGCAACGCCTGCAGCAGCTCGAACGCCTGCGGCTCGTCGCGCAGGCGCTCGCCTACAGCGACAGCGGTTCGCCGACCTGGGGACGCCATGTCTTGATCTCCTT
>CAMPJN010000107.1 GCA_946886875.1 uncultured Pseudomonas sp. | reverse complement strand
AAAAGCAAAGCTTTACTCACTACTTGTGGAGAGAGTCCATATACGCATTGTTATGAGTTCCGCAATTCGTTCAGCTTTACCATGAGAGCTTGATCATTGTTTATATACTCTTCGATGATTCTGCATGCTTTTTGATCGGACGTTTCTCTGAAGAAAGATGAAAATACTATGATGGTCAAATAGCTTGCTACAAGGAAGGACAACTGACCATTAATAAGACTAAGGAAGTGAAAGTGCGAATTCAAAAACAGAGCAGCTGAAAGTACTGCGTATACATGAATTGTATATTTACTCTGCCTTTTAAGCAGCAAATAAAATTTCAGATCAGCCTCGGTCATTGCGTCATACCTCATAACGTTTGGTTAAGGGGCGGGCTTTAGCCCGTCCCAGCGAGCAAAGCGAGCGATTTGAACCACTTGTTAAGTGCCATTTTTGTTGAATTGGCTGAGATTTATTACTAGGGCAGAACCTGACTCCGCGTACCCTACCGAATAATGCAGACTCGGTGATGTTTCACCCTCTTTAGTGGCTTGAAGCTCAAAGTTGGTGTCGCCCAAATGAGCCACGACAAACGAGCACTTGTTGTAGTGAAGAGTGCATGTGAAGCGTTGTGCAGATTCAACCTGCAAGGTAATTAGTGAGAATGTTATGTTGGTATCGTTCTCAACGTTAATATGAATGCTGCCGCTGGAGTCATTGACGTGATTTGTGAATACGATCGTGACAGCGCCGAGTATCCAACCTCCAAGAATGGCAATAATATATTTCATGGGTCACCAGATTGCACTTAACGATAAATAGACACCAACTGGTGTGATAACGCTTTTGCGGGCGTGGTGGATAACATTCTTGTCCTGTCGTGCTGGGCCGTCTAGGCTGGGGCTTGGCGCTGTGTTTTGGCAGTAAAGGGAGTTATACACCATGGACGGAAAGCCTCGGTTACTCGACCAGGTTCGCGAGCAGATTCGCCTGAAACACTACTCGATTCGCACTGAGCACGTCTATTGCGACTGGGTAAAGCGCTTTACCCGCTTTCACCAATATCGTCACCCCCAGGGCATGGGGGCTGCCGAAGTTGAACCCTTTCTTACCCGAGCTGGCGGTGAAGCATAATGTTTCGGCATCTACGCAGAACCGGCGCTGTCCGCTTTGCTGTTTTTTATAAGGAGGTACTGGCGCTCGATTTGCCCTAGCTGGCCGATGTTGTACAGGTGAACAAGCCGCATCGTTTACCCGCGGTTTTGTCGATTGAGGAAGTACATCGAATCCTCGCTGCGTTCATTTACGTGTCAGCTCCATCCAGAAGGCGGTCAAGCAGGCTGTGCGGCGCTCCAGTATTCATAAGCCAGCCGGCTGCCACACCTTTCGCCATAGCTTTGCCACTGAACTAATGCGTCGTGGTAGCGATATTCGTACGGTGCAAACGCTCTTTGGCCATGCCGATGTGCGGATGACCCAGATCTATACCCAAGTGCTGGGTCAGGCATTTGCCGGAGTGCTGAGCCTCTGGGGTAGAGGGCTTAGTGACTGACCCAACGCTGGCGCGCCCAGCCGCTGAGCGCGTCGACAGCCACCACCATCAGCAGCATGGCCAGGATCACCGTGGCCGCTTGGGCTTGCTGGAACAGGCTGAGGCTGACATAGAGCATCTGCCCCAGGCCGCCGGCACCGACGAAGCCGAGTACGCTGGCCATGCGGATGTTGTTTTCCCAGCGGTACAGCGAATAAGCGATCAGTTGTGGCCAAACGCAGGGTAGGGTGCCGTAGCAGAAGGCCGCGACAGGCCCGCCGCCGCTTAGGCGAATCGCTTCAGCCGGTTCGGTCGGGGTGTTTTCCAGGGCTTCGGCGAACAGACGGCCGAGTACGCCGCTGGTGTGCAGCGCCAATGCCAGGGTGCCGGCATTCGGGCCGAGGCCTGCGGCCAATACCACCAGCGCCGCCCAAACCAGCTCGGGAATGGCGCGCAGGGCATTCAATAGCAAACGCGCGCCGCTCGAGGCCAGCCAGCCGAAACGCCCGGCCGCTGGCAACGCCAGGAGCAAACCGAGCAGAGCTGCGAGCAGGGTGCCGATGGCAGACATGGCCAGGGTTTCCAAGGCGCCCTGATAAATCGCCCTGAGGTGCGCGGCGGAAAAGTCCGGCTGGGCGAAGCCGCTGGCATAGCGGCCCATCTGGCTCAGGCTGTCGCCGCCGAGTAGGGCACCGAGATCGATACCCAGATAGACGAAGGAGGCGATCACCGCCGCGAGCAGGCCGAATAGCAGGCCGATGTTCAATAAGCGCGCGTTGCGCAGGCGTGCTGGCGTGTTCATAGCAGCCTCGTGCGCAGCAAGCGGCTGATCTGGTCGGCGAGCAGTACCAGGGCGAGGAAGGTCAAGAGCATGCTTGCGACTTCGCCGCCGGCGAACATGCGCATCGACAGATCGATCTGTTGGCCCAAACCGCCGGCGCCGACGAAGCCCATGATCACTGAGGCGCGGATAGCGCATTCCCAGCGGTAGACACTGTAGGAGAGCATCTCCGCCGCGGCGTTGGGCAGGATGCCATAGGCGAACGCCGTCAGACGTGGGCTGCCGGCCAGCAGCAGGGCGCGGCTGGGACGCGGGTCGACCGATTCGAAAATCTCCGCATAGACCTTGCCGAGCATGCCGCTGTAGGTGATCGCGATGGCCAGCACCCCGGCGGTGGGGCCGAGGCCGACGGCGCGGACGAACAGCAATGCCCAGACGATCTCCGGTACGCTGCGCAATACGATCAACAGGCCGCGCACCGGCCAGCGCAGGGCTTGCGCCCACCAGACCGGGCGGCCGTCGCGGTGCAGCGCCGACAGCGATAAGGCGCGGCTGGCGAGCAAGGCACCGGGAACCGCGATCAACAGCGCCAGGGCCATGCCCGCGGTGGCGATGGCCAGGGTTTCCAGGGTCGCGCGACCGAGCAGGCGGAGGAACTCCGGCTCGTGCGCCGGTGGCCAGAAGTCGGCGAGAAAGCGCCCCATATTGGCGGCGTTATCGCGCTCGGCCAGCACCGCCAGGTTTAGTTCACTGAGCTGCAAACCCGGCCATAACAGCAACAGCGCCAGCAGCGTCAGCGCCAGGCGTGGCAGTGCGGCGGGGTCGCGTAGCACAGGGGACAGGGGCGCGGGTTTCAGCATCGCGGGATCTGTAGACAGACCGGCGCCGCGGCTGGCGAGGCGGGCAATGTCTGCAACTGCTCGTTGGCGTAGAGCGCATCGAGCTGCGCCGGGGCGATTTCGGCTGGCGGCAGGTCGAACAGAATGCGCCCCTCGCGCACGCCGATAATCCGCGGGAAATGCGCCAGGGCAAGTTCGGTCGCATGCAGGCTGGCCAGCAGTGTTATGCCGCGTCTGCTGGCTTCTTCGTTGAGCACGCTCAGGGTATGCCCGGCGAGTACCGGGTCCATGGCCGACACTGGCTCGTCTGCGAGTATCAGTTCCGGCGCCTGGTACAGCACTCGGGCTATGCCCACGCGCTGCAACTGACCGCCGGAAAGCTGGTCGCAGCGCTCGAACAGTTTGTCCGCCAGGTCCAGGCGGGCAAGCGCCGCCCGGGCGCCTGGGATGTCCAGCGGATACAGCAGATTGAGCAGGCTTTTGCCCAACGACCATTGCCCCAGCTTGCCGGCCAGTACCGCGGTGATTACCCGTTGGCGCGGCGGCAGCGGTGGGCTTTGGTGGATCAAACCGATGCGCGCGCGCAACTGCTGCCGTCGACCGGCGGGCATTTGCCAGGGCTGTTGGTCGAGCAGGCCGATCTCGCCCATGGTCGGTTGCAGATTGCTGGCAAGCACACGCAGCAGGCTGGTTTTGCCGGCGCCCGAGGGGCCGATAATCGCCAGCCGCTCGCCGCTGCGTACCTGCAGATCGATACCGCTGAGCGCAACCTGGCCGTTGGCGTGGGTCAAACCCACGCCGCGGAGGCTGACACTCACTTCAATAGGCCGGCCGCGTAAGCTGCTTTTTCGATGCCTTGATAATTTTCGGCTTTGGTTTCGATAAAGCGGCTGGCTGCTTGCAGGTCGAGAATCGCCTTGTGCTCCGGGTTAGCCGGGTCGAGGGCGAGGAACGCTACTTTAATCTTGTCGCGTAGACCAGCGTCGAGAGTGCCGCGCACCGTCCAGTTGTAATCGAAGTAGGGCGGGGTGGTGGCGATGACTTTGACCTTGTCGGTATCGACCTTGCCGGCCGCGACCAGCTTGTCCCATACCGAGGCGTTGAGCACGCCGCCGTCGGCCTTGCCAGCCTGGACCCAGGCGGCGGTGGCGTCGTGGGCGCCGGAATAGGCGATGCGGCTGAAGAATTTCTCCGGTTCGATGCCGTCCTGCACCATAAAGAAGCGTGGCATCAGGCTACCGGAAGTCGAGGACACCGAGCCGAAAGCGAAGGTTTTGCCTTTGAGGTCCTGCAGCGACTTCACCGCCGGGTCGGCGCTGATGATCTTGCTGGTGAATTTTTCGTCTTCGGCGCGCTGCACCAGCGGAATCGCCGGGTGTTGGCTGTCAGCGGTTTTCAGGCGGGTCTGAACGAAGGTGAAACCCCCGAGCCAGGCCAGGTCGATGCGGTCGGCGGCGATGGCTTCGACCACGGCGGCGTAGTCGGATACCGGCACGAACTCGACCTTCATGCCCAGTTGTTGCTCGAGGTAAGCGCCCAGCGGCTCGAATTTGCGCAGCAGTTCGGTGGGGGCTTCATCGGGGATGGCCGAGACGCGCAGGACGTCGGCGGCTTGGGAAACTGCAGCGGTAAAGCACAGGGCTACGCCTGCGGCGAGTGCCAGGGTACGTTTCAACATTGGGGGTCTCCGGTTCAATAGCGGGGAAAGCCGGCGGAGTATAAAGGGATTGGCGGTTTTGTGTAGGTTGGGCCGGTCCACGTTGGACGGGCCACGTTAAGATAGCCGTCACCTTCTAACTGGAGTCCGACCATGTCCTCATCGCTTCCCGCCCTGGCGTTCGCCGGTATTGGCCTGATGGGCCTGCCTATGACCAGGCGACTGCTGGCGGCCGGCTATCCGCTGAAGGTCTGGAATCGCACGCTGGATAAATGCCTGCCGCTGCTGGAGCAGGGCGCTGAGCGGGCGCTGACGCCGTCGGAACTCTGCGAGGATGCCGCCGTGGTGATGCTCTGCCTGGCCAATACCGAGGTGGTGCGCGAGGTGGTCTTCGGCCCCGGCGGCATCGTTGAAACCGCGCGGGCTGGGCAGTTGTTGGTGGACTTCTCCAGCCTGGAACCCGCCGCGACCCGAGAAATGGCCGCGGAACTTGAAGCGCGGACCGGCATGCGCTGGGTGGATGCGCCGGTTTCCGGCGGCACTCCTGGCGCGGCGAACGGCAGCCTGACCATCATGGCCGGTGGCGACGAGGAGGACATCGAACGGGTGCGGCCGATTCTTGCTCACCTTGGTTCCCACCTGACTCGTATGGGCGATGTTGGCGCCGGCCAGGTGACCAAGATCTGCAATCAGATGATCGTCGCCTGCAACGCTCTGGTGATCGCCGAAGTGGTTGCCCTGGCGGAGAAATCCGGGGTCGATGCCAATTTGCTTGCGCCGGCCTTGATCGGCGGTTTCGCCGATTCCAAACCGCTACAGATACTCGCACCGCAAATGGCTGCCAGCCAGTTCGAGCCGATCAAGTGGCATGTACGCACCCTGCTCAAGGATCTCGACAGCGCAGTCAAACTGTCCCGCGAAATAGGTTCGGCGACTCCGCTCAGCGGCCTGGCGGCGCAATTGATGCGTTTGCACGGCAGTCAGGGCAACCTGGAGCGCGATCCGGCGACCCTGGTGCAGTTGTATCGGGAGTCCGAGGTGTGACGGTGATCCCGTGGATAAACCGAAAATCGCCTGGTGGGTTACGTGGCGCGCAAATTTCGCACCCGATATTGAAGTTCTGCTCTGCGCCACTAACCCACCCTACAAAAGCTGCGTGCAGCTTCTGATCGGATCATCGTTATGAAAATCGCCGCCAATTTATCCATGCTGTTCACCGAGCTACCGCTGATCGAACGGGTGGTCGCCGCCGCTGCCGCTGGTTTCGATGGGGTGGAAATTCAGTTTCCCTATGAACTGCCGGCCATTCGCCTGAAAGAGGCGCTGGCCGCGGCCGGCATGCCGCTGGTGCTGATCAATCTGCCGGCCGGCGATTTGATGACGGGCGGTGCGGGGCTAGCAGCGGTACCGGCGCGCCAGGGCGAGTTCGATGCCGCGCTGGCTCAGGCGCTGACCTATGCCGTGATGGTCCGACCGGCCTGCGTCAATGTATTGCCGGGGCGGCTGGCCGCCGGGCTCGATCGCGAGCAGGCGTTGGCGACCTTGGCCACCAATCTGCGCAACGCCGCCAGCGCTTTCGAGACTCTCGGTATCCGCGTATTGGTCGAGGCGATCAACCCGCTGGATATGCCGGACTTTCTGATCAACACCCCCGAGCACCTGGATCAGCTGCTCAGGTGTGTGGATCATCCGAATCTGTTTGCCCAGTACGACCTTTACCATATGGCCCGCCAAGGCATTGAACCGGGCGCGGGTGTGGCTTTGCTGACGGGGCGAATCGGCCATGTGCAATTCGCCGATTGTCCGGGACGGGGCGCGCCGGGTAGCGGGCGGGTGGATTTTGTGCCGATATTGCGTGCGTTGCGCGAAAGCGGCTACGCCGCCTGGCTGGGCGCCGAATACAAGCCGGGCGAGCAGGGCACCCAGGCGACCCTGGCCTGGCTGCCGACTTGGCGTAACGCTGAACTCTAAATTCAATCAGGCAGATAACACTCCACCCGGTTGCGGCCGAGTTGTTTGGCGCGGTAAAGCATCTTGTCGGCGCGTTGCATCAGCGTGCCCAGGTCCTGGCCGGGCTGCCACTGCGCCACGCCGAAGCTGGCGGTGACGTGGATGTTCTCGATCAAGGGCGTGGCGGCCAGCATGGCGCGCAGTTTCTCCGCCAGCGTGCACACCAGATCTAGGTCGATATGCGGCATCAGCACGATGAACTCTTCACCGCCCCAGCGGCACAGGCTATCGGACTCGCGTAGTTGCGCCTTGATCCGCGCCGCCATGGCGCTGAGCACCCGGTCGCCGACTTCGTGGCCATGTTCGTCGTTGATCTGCTTGAAATGGTCGATATCCAGAAACACCAGTGACAGTGGAAAGCCGTAGCGTTCGGCGCGCTTGATCTCCTTGTCGATCACCTCCTCGAATTTGCGCCGGGTCAGCTGACCGGTGAGCAGATCGGTGTTGGCCATGACTTCCAATTGTTGGTTGCTGTTCAGCAGTTCGCTTTCGGCCTGGCGGCGTAGCGCGATTTCATGGCGCAGCCGGCGTGTCAGATGGGCGAAGCGCAAGGCCACGCCACCCAGTACCAGCAATGACAGCAATGAGCCCGCCAACACTTTGTAAAGCAAGCGGTAATCGGTGGTGGGTTGTTGCCTGTAGATGAAACCATCGAGGTCGACCGACCCTTTGGCCAAGCCCAGTTCTGCGTAATTGCGAGCGATGGTTTCCCAGCGACCGGGATTCATATGGCCGAGCTGCACCAGCTCCGGCAGGATCAGTTTTTTCAGTTCTTCTGCCTCGAAACGCAGATGTTCCAGGCTTTTGTTCGGCGCATAGCGTCGGTGGATCAGTTGCACGCTTTCTTCGATGTGATCCAGCGCATATTGCCAGCCGGCGAGGCTGGCCTGGACGAAGGCTCTGACATCCTGCGGTCGCTTATCCAGCACGGCTTGGCGGGTGGCCAGAACGTCGTTGTAGTAGTTGACGCCATACTCGCGCGGGATGATCAGGCGGTAGTCGACGCCCTGTTGTTTCAGCCAGAAGGGTTCGTTGGTGCTATAGCCGTCATAGGCGTCGGTTTTACGGTCGATCAGATCCTGGGGGTTGAAGCTGGTCGGTTGCACTTCAAGGCGATTGAGGTCGATGCCCTCGCGGGCCAGGGTGACCAGCAGCTCGGTGCTTTCCGGCGGCGGCATCAGCATCACCCGCTTGCCGGCCAGATCATGGGGCGAATAGATGCCCGAGTCGGCGCGTACGATCCAGACGATCGGCGAGGTCTGCATGATCGCCGCCAGCGCGACCACCGGCTTGCCTTGCATGTGGGCGATAACCAGGCCGCTGTTGGATATCGTGAAGTCCGCCTCGCCGGCCAGCAGCTTATCGATGGGCTTGGGCGCATGGGGCCCGCCTTCGAGTATCTCGACATCCAGCCCGGCTTGCCGGTAGTAGCCTTTCTCCTGCGCCATGTAATAGCCGGCGAACTGGAATTGATGCAGCCAGCGCAACTGCAGCCTCAGAGGCTCCGCGGCCGCGAGCTGGCTTGGCAATAGTTGGATAGCGAGAATAGTCACCAGCAGCAAGACGAGGCGCTGGCCTCGTCTTGCTGCTAATCGGCGGCGAATGGATATTGGCATCACGACTACCTGAAGCGCATGCATAGTCTTCCGATAATTCGCTATGCGTGTTTACCCGCAGCTTAGTTCAATAGTGGCCAATAGATGCTATTGGACCGGCTATTTGCTGTGGTAGTCGTTGAGCGAGATGACGCGGGTCTTGCCGATGCGGTGGCGGTAAATCTCGCGCAGGTACTTGATGGCTTTCTTGACACTGTCGCGGCTCAGGCGAATGTCGTTGATCGAGACGAACTTCTCCGGCTCATGGATCAGCTCGCGGTACTTTTTCTCATACATCGGTTTGATCGCGTACCAGTTGGTATCGAGGATCTTCGCCGGGTTCTCGTACTCGTTGAGCATGGCATCGACCCGCGCCTCGTCGAAGTGATCGGCGACGATGAAGTCGAGAATCGCGGTATCCAGGCTGTCGTCGAAGCGATGCTGGTCGCGGGCGAAGCAGCGCTTGATAAAGGCCACGATCAGGGTCAGGAAATCGTCCGACAGGCACGGGCTCTTGACGATCAGGGTGGTCAGCGACAGGTTGGCCGAGGCGCCGATGACCAGGGCGTAGCGCTTCAATGTGGTGTTGGGGAACAGGCTGTTGAGATGGCTCTTGAGCCGGTTCAGGTCCATGTAGGACAGCTTGTAGTCTTTTGGCAGCGAGACGATCGACACCACCGATGAGCAGTTCTTGAAGAAGTGCAAATCGCTGAGCTCATCGGCGTTGTAGTCGGAGCGCTTGTACTGCTCCAGCGCCTGGCGGTAACGCTTGGACTCGATCGGCAGCAGGCTGATGCCTTCGATGGCCTGGGTCACCTTATTGAAGTGCGGCAGATCGATGGAGCGGAAGAACAGGTCGTCGATATTCAGGCGCGGTTGTTCTTTGTCCAATACGCGGAATTTTTCTGCGGTGGCCGGGGTGTATTCCGGCACCACGGATTCGGCATAGGCCACCGCCACCGGGCCGGCCAGGCTCATAAACAGGTCGTTGGCGTCCAGGCGAATGGTTTCGCCGATATCGATGCCGGCGCGGCGGAAGTAGTTCTGGTCGTAGTCGGTGGTCACCGCCTGGGCGGTGAGGATGTTGAAAATCTGTTGGGAAATGTACTGGTTGGCGTAGCGCTCCATGGCGTTGACGTCGATGTTCTGGATATTGCCGTCGTCGCTTTCCTCGGCGTAACGCATGATGTCGTTGGAGATCAGCATCATCGCGTTCCACGGGCGGATGCGCTTCATCACACTTTCTTCGCTGTTTTCCTCGTTGTCGAAGTTGTAGGAAAAATCCCATTCCTCGGCCAGGTACTTGCACAGCAGGCGGCCGGCGTTGATGTGCAGCGCTTCGGACATCTCGCTGCGCTGGTCGGAAATGTTCGGCAGGATGCAGATGCCGCTGGTGAAGATCGGCTCGAAGACGAAACTGTGGTCGCGGTTTTCCGGGGTCTGGTCGGCGTTCTTGGTGTCGAAGGTTTTGCTCATGTAAGCGAATTGCTGGGCCAGGCCGAACTCCGAGGCCATGCCCGAGCCGGTGCCGCCGCCAGCGCTGAAGATATAGAAATACAGCCGCGACTGGTTGGCCTTGATCCCGCAGGAATCGATCAGGTAGCTGTGGATGAACTTCCAGTCGGCATTGCTGAAGCGCTGGGTGTCCTTGTTGAGGATTATCTTCGCCAGGTACTGGCCGAGGATCGGCGCGTTACCGGCGCCACCGGCATGCACCTCGGACAGGTCCATGATCTTCATCTTGCTGTAGTCGCTGAGGAAACCGCTGCTTTCGCCCTTGCGCGAGAAGCGGATGCGCCCTTCGATGTCCTTGTCCAGATCGCCGAGCATCACCAGCGGCTCGATCAGAAACACCGGCTTGCTGTCCTTGCTCGGCGCGCGCAGCAGGTTGTTGCGGATCCAGCGGGTCGGGCGGAAATCCTGCTCGGCGA
>CAMPJN010000106.1 GCA_946886875.1 uncultured Pseudomonas sp. | reverse complement strand
TCATAGTGGCGACGCCCGCGCCCCAGGCCACCGCCTTGCTGGCCAGCGCACCGAAACTGGCGAGCGCCGCCGCCACCGTCGCCATGGAGCCGACCTGGGCGGTCGCTCTGGCATTCGCCAGCCCGTTGGACAGCCCGGTGGAAGGTTGCTTCCTCCAGGACAGCCCGCTCGATTGGCTGGCGCGCAACCGCAGCAAGCCGGGCCGCGAGACCGCCATGGACACCTGGATTCTGCACGCCACCAGCACTTGGAGTAAGCAGCATCTGGATCTATCCAAAGAGACGGTGACCGAACACCTGTACGGCGCCTTCGCCGAGATGATTGGCTGCGCCATACCAACACCCACCTTCAGCCTGGCGCACCGCTGGCTGTATGCGCGCCCGGCCAGTGCCCACCAGTGGGGGGCGTTGGCCGATGCCGATCTGGGCCTGTATGCCTGCGGCGACTGGTGCCTTTCCGGGCGAGTGGAAGGTGCCTGGCTGAGCGGCCAGGAGGCCGCGCGCAAACTGCTCGAACACCTGCAATGAGCAGACCCAGCATTGCGCAACAGCGCCTCAATCCGCGCAAACTGCTGCTGTCCAAATGGACGGCAGCCCGGCCGGTTAAACGCGAAAAGCATTTTCTGGTCACCGAGTTGTTCTGCGACGAACAGGGGGACGTGCTGGCAATCGAACTGCAGGCCGTCCTCACCCAACGCAGCGAGCGGGTCGATTGGCGCGAGCTGCAGGACAGCGAACGCTGGAAAATCGGCTGGACCTAGCGTCCTCCAGCCATCTGAATAAATCCATTCCAACCGCCACTTTACTACCGCGCGCCTTCTAGCAGCATCCCCCCTTCACACCCTCAAACCGCACACATCCAGGCTGACCACAGAATCGGCGAGGCCTGGCAATACCTATACAAATTTCACCTACATATACAAATACCTGTACAAATCATTTGACTTGTACAGCTACGCACTTATGATGAACACAAGTTGTACAGACCAAACGGTATGTACAAGAAGTCATCAGAGGTTACCCCCATGACAGCGTCGAAGATCTCCCCGCAAAAGCCCAAACTCGGTATCAGCGCCTGCCTGCTCGGCGCCGAGGTGCGCTACAACGGCGGGCATAAAGAGTCGCGCCTGTGCAACCGCACCCTGAACGAGTATTTCGATTTCGTCCCGGTCTGCCCTGAAGTTGCCATTGGTTTGGGCATCCCCCGCGAGCCGATTCGCCTGGTCGGCAATCCCGACGCACCGCGGGCGGTCGGCACTGTGCGTTCCGAACTGGATGTCAGCGCGCCGCTGGCCGCCTACGGCGAACGCATGGCCAGCGAGCTGAACGGCATCTGCGGCTATATCTTCATGCAGCAGTCACCGTCCTGCGGGCTGGAGCGGGTCAAGGTGTATCAGGACGGTGGGCGCCCGAGCGAAGCCAAGGGCCGCGGCATCTTTGCCCAGGCCTTCTGCGCCCGGCATCCGGACCTGCCGGTGGAAGAAGACGGTCGCCTCAATGATCCGGTGCTGCGCGAAAACTTCATCACCCGTGTGTTCGCCTACGCCGAGTGGCAACAACTGATGCAAGAAGGCGTCACGCGCAAGGCATTGCTCGACTACCACTCGCGCTACAAGTACCTGTTGATGGCCACCGACCCGCAGCAATACAAAGCGCTCGGCCGGCTGCTCGGCAACCTGCACCAACATGATTTGCAGGAACTGGCCCCGCGCTATTTCAGCGAGCTGATGGCCGCGCTGAAAAAATGCGCGACGAGGCGCACCCACAGCAACGTGCTGCAGCACCTCAGCGGCTACTTCAAACAAGCCTTGAGTAGCGTCGACAAGCAGGAAATGCAGCAACTGATCAGCCAGTACCGCCATGGCGTGGTGCCGCTGGTGGTGCCACTGACCCTCCTCAAGCATCACCTGCGGCACAACCCGGATGCCTACCTGGCGCAGCAGGCCTACCTGCAACCCCACCCGGAAAATCTCAGCCTGCGGAATGCCTTATGACCCAGCAATTAATTTGGCTGCGCACTGATCTGCGCGTGCAGGACAACAGCGCGCTGGCCGCCGCCATGGCTGCCGGGCCTACGGTGGCGCTGTTTCTGCTCAGCCCCGGGCAATGGCAGGCGCATGACGACGCGCCGTGCAAGGTCGACTTCTGGCTGCGCAACCTGCAAGCGCTGTCGAGCGAACTGGGCAAACTCAATGTGCCCTTGCTGATCCGCCATTGCGACGTTTGGAGCGATGCGCCCTGGCTGATCGCCAAGCTGTGCGCGGAACTACGAATCGGCGCCGTGCACGTCAACCAGGAGTATGGCGTGCACGAGAGCCGCCGCGACCAGAGCGTATTAACCGCACTGGCTTGCCTGGGCATCGACATGCATAGCCATCTGGACCAACTGCTGTTTCAGCCGGGCAGCGTGCTGACCCAGGCCGGCGGCTACTTCCAGGTTTACAGCCAGTTCCGCAAGGTCTGCTACCAGCGCCTGCATCATTCCCTGCCCAGTCTGGTGCGCACGCCCCAAGCGCAGACGCCGCTGGACATCGACAGCGATGCCATCCCCGCTGCGGTCGCAGGTTTTGCCTCGCCCAGCGAGTCGCTGCGCCAGCTCTGGCCAGCCGGGGAGCAGGAAGCCGGCAACCGCCTGACGCAGTTCGCAGAGCAGCAGATGGAGTACTACGACAGCAACCGCGATATCCCCGCCCGCCCCGGCACCAGCCAGCTGTCGGCCTACCTGGCGGCCGGCGTGCTGTCGCCGCGCCAGTGCCTGCACGCGGCACTGCAAATCAATCAGGGCGAATTCGAAAGTGGCAACAGCGGTGTGGTCACCTGGGTCAACGAGTTGCTCTGGCGCGAGTTCTACAAGCACATCCTGGTCGGCTACCCACGGGTTTCCATGGGCCGCGCCTTCCGCGCGGAAACCGAGGCCCTGGCCTGGCGTGATGCACCCGCCGAGCTGGCCGCCTGGCAACAAGGCCGTACCGGCTTCCCGATCATCGACGCGGCGATGCGCCAGTTGCTCGCCACCGGTTGGATGCACAACCGCCTGCGCATGATAGTGGCGATGTTTCTGACCAAGAATCTGCTGATCGACTGGCGCGAGGGCGAGCGCTTCTTTATGCGCCACCTGATCGACGGCGACCTGGCGGCGAACAACGGCGGCTGGCAATGGAGTGCATCGACCGGTACCGATTCGGCGCCCTACTTCCGCATCTTCAACCCGTTGAGCCAGTCGGCGAAGTTCGATCCTGAGGGTCGTTTTATCCGCCACTGGCTGCCCGAGCTGGTCGGCCTGAACAACAAGGACACCCACAACCCATACAGCCTGGCGCTGAACGGCGGCGGCCTGTTCGGCTTTGCCGACTACCCGCGGCCCATGGTCGATCTAGCACGCAGCCGGACACGGGCCCTCGACGCCTTCAAAGCCCTGCCGCATCTGGCCGCGAAGGTGGCGTCATGAGCGACTTTCTGCGCCAGTTCGCTCATAGCTTCGCGGACTTGAACAAGGACAACCTCGAGCGTCTCGGCGAGCTGTACAGCGACGACGTACTGTTCTGCGACCCCCTGCATGAAGTGCGCGGGCTGCAGGCAGTGCGTGGTTATTTTGCCGAGCTGTACGCCAATGTCAGCGAATTGCGCTTCGACTTCTACGACTTCGACGAGGTACGCGAAGGCGAAGGCTACCTGCGCTGGACCATGAGCTACCGCCACCCGCGCCTGGCCAACGGTCAACTGATCCTCGTCGAGGGCTGCTCGCACCTGCTCTGGCAGAGCAAGGTCTACCGCCACCGCGACTATTTCGATGCCGGCAGCCTGCTCTACGAACACTTGCCGTTGTTCGGTTCGGCCATTCGCTGGCTGAAAAGGAGGCTGGCATGAGCCTCAATCCACGGCGCATCTGGCTCACCGGCGCCAGCAGCGGCATAGGCGCGGCGCTGGCCGAACTCCTGCTGCAGGGCGGCCACCGCGTGGCCGTCAGTGCGCGCACGCTCGAACCCTTGCAGGCTTTGGCCAAGCGTTATCCGCAACAGGTGCTGGTGGTAGCCGGCGATCTCAGCGATGCCGCGCTGGTGTGCGAGATCGGTGAGCATATCGCCCAGGTCTGGGGCGCGCTGGACAGCGTGATTCTGAATGCCGGCACCTGCGAATACCTTGAGGCACAAGCGTTCGAGGCGGCGATGATCGAGCGGGTAATGCGCGCCAATCTGTTTTCCGCCAGCTACTGCATCGAAGCGGCGTTGCCACTGCTGCGCCTGGGCAATCGTCCGCACCTGATCGCTATCGGCAGCTCGGTGACCTACCTGCCGCTGCCCCGCGCCGAGGCCTACGGTGCCTCGAAAGCGGCGCTGCGTTACCTGCTCGAAGCGCTGCGCATCGACCTGGCCAGCGAAGGCATCGATGTCACCCTGGTCAGCCCCGGTTTCGTCGACACCCCGCTGACCGCGCAAAACGACTTTCCCATGCCGATGTGCTGGCCGGTGGACAAAGCCGCGCGGCATATCGCCGACCGGCTGGATAAGCGGCCGTTCGAAATCGCCTTTCCTGGGCCGTTCATCTTCCTTCTGTCACTACTCGCCCACCTACCCAAACGCCTGCAACTGGCCCTCGGCAAACGCATGGCACGCAGTTCAGCCAACCCTGAGAGCACGCCATGAAAATCGCCATTATCGGCAGCGGTATCGCCGGGCTCACCAGCGCCTATTTACTCAATCGCCGCCATCAGGTCAGCGTCTTCGAAGCCAGCGACTGGGTCGGCGGCCATACCCACACGGTGGACGTCGAGGTCGGCGGGCGCAGCTACGCGATCGACACCGGCTTTATCGTGTTCAATGACTGGACCTATCCGAACTTCATCCGCCTGCTCGAAATTCTGGGCGTCGCCTCGAAACCCACCGAGATGAGTTTTTCGGTCAGCGACCCGCTGACCGGTGTGGAATACAACGGCAACAACCTCAACACCCTGTTCGCCCAGCGTCGCAACCTGTTTTCGCGGCCCTTTATCGGCATGGTCCGCGACATCCTGCGCTTCAATCGCGAAGCGCTCGACGACCTTGAACACGGGCGCATCCCGGCCTCCATGACCCTCGGCGCCTACCTCAAGCTCGGCGGTTACAGCCAGCGCTTCACCGAGCACTACATAGTGCCGATGGGCGCGGCGATCTGGTCGATGTCGCTCATCGACATGCTCGACTTTCCGCTGCAATTCTTCGTGCGCTTCTTCAAGAATCACGGCCTGCTCTCGGTCAGCGACCGCCCGCAATGGCGCGTCGTCGAAGGCGGCTCGCGCAGCTACGTGGCGCCGCTGTGCCAGTCCTTCCGCGAGCATATTCGCCTCAATTGTCCGGTCAGCCGGGTCGAACGCGACGGCCATGGGGTGATCGTGCATAGCGCCGCCGGCATCGAGCATTTCGACAAGGTGGTGTTCGCCTGCCATAGCGACCAGGCACTGGCACTGCTCGCCCAGCCGACCGCACTGGAACGGGAAATTCTCGGCGCCCTGCCCTATGCCGACAACGACGTGGTGCTGCATACCGATACTCGCCTGCTGCCCAAACGTCCTCTGGCCTGGGCCAGTTGGAACTATCGCCTGGGTGGGCCGGCGGGCCAGTTGGCGGCGGTGACTTACGACATGAATATTCTGCAGGGCATACGTAGCGAGACGACCTTCTGCGTCAGCCTCAACCAGAGTGACGCCATCGACCCGGGCAAGATCCTCGCCCGCTACACCTACGCCCATCCGCAATACAGCCTTGAGGCGGTGGCGGCGCAAGCGCGTTGGGAAGAGTTGCTCGGCGCCAACCACAGCTATTTCTGCGGCGCCTATTGGGCCAACGGTTTTCACGAAGACGGCGTGGTCAGCGCCCTGCGCGTGGCCCGTGAATTCGGAGAGGCGCTGTAGTGAACAGCATAGTGAACAGCGCCTTGTACAGCGGCTGGGTGCAGCACCGACGGTTTGCCCCCAAGCGCCACGACTTCCGCTACCGCATGGGCCTGCTCTACCTGGACCTCGATGAGCAGGAGCAGGTGCTCGCTCTGTCGCCGTTCGCCGGTAGCGGTCGCTGGGCGCCCTTCGCCTTTCGCGAAAGCGATTACCTGCCGCAGTTCACCCGCACCGGCATGCGCCTGATCGATGTGGTGCGCGAGCGCGTCGGCGCCGCCATCGGCCATAGCCCGCAGGGCTCGATCTGCCTGCTGACCCAACCGCGCAGCTGGGGCCTGGCGTTCAATCCGGCGAGCTTTTTCTACTGCCACAACGCTGACGGCCGCCTGGTGGCGATTCTCTGCGAGGTCAGCAACACGCCCTGGGGCGAGCGCTATGACTATGTGCTGCCCGCCGATGGCGAGGGCCACCAGCACTTCGCCGTGGCCAAGGCCTTCCACGTCTCACCGTTTCTGCCCCGCGAGCTGGAGTACCGCATGGCGTTCAGCCCGGCCGGTGAGCGCCTGGGCATTCATATGGCCGATTGGCAGGGCGAGGACAAACTCTTCGACGCCAGCCTCAGCCTGCAACGCAGCGAACTCAGCCGCGCCAGCCTGCACCGCTACCTGCTGAGCTTCCCCTGGATGACCGGCAAAACCCTGGCGGCCATCTATTGGCAAGCCCTGCGCCTGCTACTCAAACGCATCCCCCTGTTTCCCCATCGTGCCGCCGAAGGCGATCTGCGCGTGGCCCGCTCCGTTGCGAAGGAAGTCCCCCATGAAGAGCTCTAGTCTGGTTTCCGCGAAGTCTTCGGTACTCGCTGGCAGCGGCATCGGTGCCGCCCTGTTACGCCGCGCGGTACTGCGCCAACTGAGCCAACTGCGCCATGGCCAGTTGGTGGTGATCGAGGGCGACGAACGCTTGGTATTCGGCGACTCCCATTCCAGTTCGAGCGCGGAAATCCAGGTGCTCGACGCAGCCCTGTGGGGGCTGGTCGCCGGCAATGGCTCGATAGGCGCGGGCGAAGCCTATATCCACGGCTACTGGACCTCGCCGGACCTGACCGCCGTGGTCCGCGTGTTCGTCAGTAACCTGGAGGTGCTGGATGCCATGGAGCGCGGGCTGGCGCAGATCGGTCGGCCATTGATCAAGGCGCTGCACTGGCTCAACCGCAATACCCGCAACGGCTCGCGCAAGAACATCGCCGCTCACTATGATCTGGGCAACGAGCTGTTCGAGCAGTTTCTCGATCCGACCATGATGTACTCGGCGGCAATGTTCCGCAGCGCCGACGACAGCCTGGAACAGGCGCAACTGAACAAGCTGCAGCGCATCTGCCAGAAACTCGCGCTGAAACCCAGCGATCACCTGCTGGAAATCGGCACCGGCTGGGGCAGCATGGCGATCTACGCCGCCAGCCACTACGGCTGCAAAGTCACCACCACCACGCTGTCGCGCGAGCAGTTCGCCCATACCGAGCGGCGTATCGCCGAACTGGGCCTGGGCGAACGCATCACCCTGCTGCTGGAGGATTACCGCGACCTCAGCGGCCAATATGACAAGCTGGTTTCGATCGAAATGATCGAGGCGGTCGGCCATCGTTTTCTGCCCACCTATTTCGAGCAATGCGCCGCGCTGCTCAAGCCCGATGGCCTGATGCTGCTGCAAGCCATCACCATCCGCGACCAGCGCTATGAGCAGGCGAAAAGCACCGTGGACTTTATCCAGCGCTATATCTTCCCCGGCGGCGCCCTGCCCTCGGTGAACAAGATGCTGGAAATAGTTACCACCAAAACCGACATGACCCTGCAGCATATGGAGGATTTCGGCCTGCATTACGCGCGCACCCTGCGCATGTGGCACGACAACCTGCACCTGGCCCGGCACAAACTCGAGCAGCTCGGCTATGACGACTACTTCTTCCGGTTGTGGGAGTTTTACCTGTGCTATTGCGAGGGCGGCTTTATCGAGCGCACCATCGGCACCGCGCAATTGCTGCTGGCCAAGCCGGCGGCGCAACCGGAACCCTTGTTGGGAAACCTGAATGCTTAAATTAATCGCCAATGCCCTGTTGTTTCAGCTCGGCTGGTTCGTCTGCGTATTGGGCGGCGACGGCCCGTGGCTGCTGGCAGTGCTGGCGATAGTGGCCGTGCACCTGCTGTGGATCAGCAGTTGGCAGGCCGAGGGCAAGCTGCTGATCAGCGTATTTCTCGCCGGCAGTGCCCTGGACAGCTTTCTGCTCAACCTTGGCGTGTTCGATTTCGGCGAGCCACGCACCCTGATCACGTTATGGCTGGCCTGCCTGTGGCTGCTGCTGGCCACCACCCTCAACCATTGCCTGGCCTGGACCGCGCAACCCTGGTGGCGCGCCAGCCTGCTCGGCGCCCTGGCGGCACCACTGTCCTACTACGGCGGCGCACAGATCGCCGGCGTCGGCCTGCCTTACGGCACCTGGCAAAGCCTGCTGCTGATCGGCGCTCTATGGGCACTGGTGATGCCCGTGCTGCACGGCTTCGCCAAGCTCTATCGCAGCCAATACGAGCAAAGTCTGCGTGTACGCAAGTCGGCGTAGGTTGGGCCGGGCCACGCTGGCTGAGCGCAACGAAGGCGGAGGCTGTAGGGCGGGTGAAACCCGCCAGGGCGCAGGCAAAGCAAGGCGGGTTGCACCCGCCCTACGTCGGTGACCCAGCGATGCTCATCGGTCGGCCGCGCATCACCGCAATCATTCCCATGGCGTACACTGCGCGGCTATGACCGATAGCCACAACATCCCCCACACCCAATTGCCCACACCTGCCGCCGTCAGTTGCTCCAACTGCGCGGCCTGCTGCTGCCAGCTGGAAGTGATGCTGATCACCGACACCGGCGTGCCCCAGCGCTATATCGACACCGACGCCTGGGGCGGCGAAGTGATGCTGCGCCTGGACGACGGCTGGTGCGCGGCGCTGGATCGCGACAGCATGCGCTGCACCATCTACGAAGTGCGCCCGCTGATCTGCCGCGAATTCGAAACCGCCTCGGACGAATGCCTGGACGAACGCAAGGGCATGACCAGCATCTACCGCTAGCGCATCAGCCATGAACGGTCGAATCACCGTCACCGTAGGGTGGGTTAGCGGCGCTGAACGCCGGGCGATCAGGCACCACCAACGTGGCGCGCCGCGTAACCCACCACGCGATATTCCGCGTTGCGCCGATGGTGGGTTACGGCGCAGCGGAGTTTGCTGAATCATCGCGAATGGCGGCATGCGCCTAACCCACCCTACGGGGGCCGTTTAAGCGCTGGTTGCGCTGTGTAGCAACGCTCGCAGTCCCTACAAACCGCGCACCATCTGCCAATCCAAGCCAAAACGCGCCAAATATTTACGCAGCCGATCCGCATCGTTGGGCTGGCTTTTACCCTGACGCGATTGGGCGAATAGCTGGCGGCCGGCATCGGACAGGCTGGTGGCCTCGCGACACAGCGCCACCACCCCCGGCAATTGCAATTGATCGAACAGATCCAGGGCCTGCCAGCGCTCGCCGAGCAGGCGCTCCAGCTCTTGTTGCATGCCTGTCTTGACCAGCCCCTTGCCGCTCCAGGCGCTTTGCAGACGGAGGATTTCATCCTCCACCTGAGCCTCGTCGATCCGCCCGCTGTCGGCCAGGGTGGCCATACGGGTGATCGAGGCCGACAGCTCGCGGAAGTTGCCGCTCCAGGCCGCCTCTCGGCTGGCGGCGAAGGCCAGGTAACGCTGCCGCGCCTGCAGGTTGAAACGCACTTGGCGGCCCTGCTCGCGGGCATAGCGCTCCAGCTCGAACTCCAGGTTCGGCTCGATATCCTCCCGCCGTCCGGCCAGGCCCGGCAGTTCGAAAGTCCAGAGGTTGATGCGGGCGAACAAATCCTCACGAAACAGGCCCTGCTGCACCCGCTCGCGCAGGTCGCGGTGGGTGCCGGCGATCAGCAGAAAGTCGCTCTCCACCTCCTTGTCGCTGCCCAGGGGGAAGAAGCGCTTCTCCTCGATGGCCTTGAGCAGCATCGCCTGCTCGTCCGGCCCCAGCTCGCCGATCTCATCGAGAAACAGCATGCCGCCATCGGCCGCGCGCAACAGCCCTTCGCGCGCGGTCTGCGCCCCGGTAAAGGCGCCTTTGCTATGGCCGAACAATGCAGACATGGCGCCGTCGCCGCGCAGGGTGGCGCAGTTGACCTCGACGAAGCGCCCCTGCAACAGATGCCGGGTGCGCTTGAGTTCGTAGATGCGCCGGGCCAGAAACGACTTGCCCGAGCCCGTTGGCCCGACCAGCAGCATCGGCGCCCGCGAGCGCACCGCCACCCGCTCGATCTGTTCGATGCTGCGGTTGAACGCCGGGTTGCGCGTGGCGATGCCGGATTTGAGAAACGCCAGGGTTTCCTGCTGCTCGCGGCGAAAGCGCGTGGCGATGCCGTCGTAGCGCG
>CAMPJN010000105.1 GCA_946886875.1 uncultured Pseudomonas sp. | reverse complement strand
TCGAGTCGCTGAAAGCGACCACCCGGGATATCCCCGATTACGACGTGTTGATGCAGCAGCGCCTGCGCATTCTCGACGAGCATGGTTTGAAACTGGCGGATATCCAGGACGTGATCGCCACCCTCAAGCCCCTGGAAGGCGCGGTGGAGTTCGTCGACTGGCTGCGCGAGCGCTTTCAGGTGGTAATCCTTTCCGACACCTTCTACGAGTTTTCCCAGCCGCTGATGCGCCAACTGGGTTTCCCGACGCTGCTCTGCCATAAGCTGATCACCGACGAGAACGACCGTGTGGTGAGCTACCAGCTGCGCCAGAAAGACCCCAAGCGCCAATCGGTGCTGGCGTTCAAGAGCCTGTACTACCGGGTAATCGCCGCGGGCGACTCGTACAACGACACCACCATGCTCAGCGAAGCCCATGCCGGCATCCTGTTCCATGCGCCGGAGAACGTGATTCGCGAGTTCCCGCAGTTCCCCGCGGTACACACCTATGAAGACCTCAAGAGTGAGTTCCTCAAGGCGTCCAATCGCGAACTGAGCCTGTAAGGCTGATCACAATTGAAAAGGCCCGCATATCGTTGCGGGCCTTTTTGTATCAATTGCAGAATCGCTCCAAGGTCTCCAGCAACACCTTCACCTTGGTGATCGACTCCTGGTATTCCGCCTGCCAGTCTGAGTCCGCGACTATCCCGCCGCCGCCCCAGCAACTCAGTTGCCCGTCTTTGGCCAAGAGGCTGCGGATGGCGATCGAACTGTCCATCTCGCCGCGCACATCCAGGTACAGCAGCGAGCCGCAGTAGAGCGCGCGGCGCGTCGGTTCCAGTTCGTCGATGATCTGCATGGCGCGGATCTTCGGCGCGCCGGTGATCGAGCCGCCGGGGAAGCTGCCGGCCAGCAGATCCAGGGCATCCTTGCCCGGGGCCAGTTCGCCGGTAACCGAACTGACCAGGTGGTGGACATTCGGATAGCTTTCCAGGGCGAACAGCTCGGGAACACGCACCGAGCCGATGGCGCAGCTGCGCCCCAGATCGTTGCGCAGCAGGTCGACAATCATCAGGTTTTCGGCACGGTCCTTCAGGCTGGCAAGCAGGTCATCAGCGTAGGCCGCGTCGCGTTGCGGGTCGCTGTCGCGTGGTCGGGTGCCCTTGATCGGGCGGGTCTCCACCCGTCCACGGCTGACCTGCAGAAAGCGCTCGGGCGACAGGCTGATGATCGCATCGCCACCAGGCAGCGTCTGGTAGCCGGCGAAGGGCGTTGGGCAGGCGGCGCGCAATGCCCGATAGGCAGTCCACGGATCGCCCTGGTAGGGCGCGCGGAAGCGTTGGGAGAAATTAACCTGGTAGCAATCGCCGGCCTGAATATAGGCCTGGATGCGCTCGATAGCGTGGCGATAGCCCTCGGCATTGAGATCGGCGCAAAAAGCATCGAGCAATGTGAACGGCTGCACCTCACTCGGCTGCGCCTGTTCGAACAGGCTGAGCAGGCGCTGGCGTTCGGCTTTGTCGAGGAGGGGATGGAACAGCAATTGGCTGGTGCCGAGCAGGTGGTCGCTGATCAAGGCCCAGGGGTAGAGGCCAAAGCGCGCATCGGCCAGGCCGAGGTCGTCGATGGCCGTTTGCGGTAACTGCTCCAGGCGTCGGCCGAAGTCGTAACCCATATAGCCGATCAAGCCGCCGACGAAGGGCAAGTCGACGCCAGCTGGCGCTTCGGCGTTGCCCAGCCCGTTCAACCCGTCGCGCAAGCGCTGGAGAAAATCCGCCGCCGTTTCCTCCTGCGCAGGTGTCAGCTCGGCCAGGGGCCAGGCGCTGAGCAGGTCGTAGCGGCCACGTTGCGCGGTCGGGCGCCCGGCGTCCAGTAGAACCGCGCCGGGTGCGTGACGAATGATGCTGAAATAGAAGCCGGGGTCGGCCTGGTAAGGCAGCGAGTGTATGGAACAGATAGGCATTCGAAGTGCTTCGAAACAGCGAGGGCGTCGATTGTAGAACGCGGCCAGCATTCATCCTAGCGTCTATGACGTTCCCAGAGCCGCAGTGCCGCAATCGATGAAGGGGCAACAGACCCTAGTGCTTGCGCTTGGTTTACTCAGGCGTATCGTGCTGAGTAGTATGTTGAACGCTAGTACCAAAATCAGCTGTTTCAGCAACGCTAGCAGGCCGTTGGAAAACGTAGGCGAGGCAGGCAAGACAAGGCAAAAACAGGCGAGGAAGCGGAGTTTACTGCTGTAAATGAGCATTCCGAGCCTGTTTTTAACGCAGTATTGCCAACGCAGGTAGTTTTTCAACGGCCTGCTAGAAGAATAACCAAACAGGGATCAGTGTCTTGGATACAGTGCAAGATCCAGCCGCAGGTAGTCTCCAGCGCTCCAAACTCACGCCACCCCGAACACCTCTCGATTATATGGCTCGGCCTCTGGTCGAAGCCGCCATTGCCGAGCATCCGCACGCCAGGCTTTGGCTGTTTTCGGCGCCCGCCGGATTTGGCAAAACCAGCGCCTTGGCCGCCTTGGCGCAATCACGCTTGGCAGAAGGCAGTTCGGTGGCCTGGCTGTCGCTGAGCCCGGAAGATGACGACCCGTCGCGTTTCCTCCTGCAACTGACCGATGCCATTGGCCCCTGGCTGCCTGGGCGCGGCGTTGAGGCGCGCACCTATCTGCACAACACCATGCGAGTGCCGGTGGCGGCGGTGATGGAAGCGCTGCTGATGGATCTGGCGACGCTGGATGTGCCGCTATTGCTGGTGCTGGACGATGTGCACCTGATTACCGACGCTGAGCTGTTGGCCGCGTTGAACCGATTGATCCGCTTCGCGCCCTGCGCCTTCACCTTGGCCATTGGTAGCCGCTCGCAGCCGGCGCTGAACCTGGCGACGTTGCGCGCCAAGGGGCTGATGGTCGAAGTCAGCGAGCAGGATCTGCGCCTGAACCAGGCCGAAACCCGCGACTATCTGGCGCGTCACGGTCAGCAATTGGACGCTGCGGCGTTCGCCGCGCTGTACAAACAGACCGAGGGTTGGATGGTCGGCGTGCATCTGGCCAGTCTGTGGTTGCGCCATCAGCCTGAGGCCAAAACGCAACTGCAGGACATGGGCCGCGGGCAAGGCGCAGTCGGCGATTACCTGCTGCGTAGCGTTTTTCAGCAACTACCCGTGGATAAACAGGAGCTGCTATTGGCCCTGGGCGTGGCCCAGCAGCTGAGTGGCGATCTGGCCGATGCCTTGACCGGGCGTCATGACGGCCAGCAGTTACTTGAGCAATTGGAAGCCATGCAGCTATTCCTATTGCCGCTCGACCATACGCGCCAGTGGTACCGTTTTCACAATCTGTTCGCCGAGTTTTTGCGCAGTCACCTGAAGGAGCGCGACCCCGAGCGTTTCAAGCAACTGCACTTCAATGCCAGCCTCTGGTTCGCCAACCACCATATGCAGAATCTGGCGATCGAGCATGCGCGCCTGGCCGAGGATGCCGAAATGCTCGCCGCCCTGATCGATGGCTGTGGCCTGGAATTGATCAACCGCGGCCAGCTGAATCTGATCTATAGGTGGCGCCAGGACGTGCCCGACGCCATGGTCGAGCGCTTCCCGATCCTGGTATTGGTGGATGTCTGGGCGCGCGCGGCCGAGTTGGGTTTGCCGGAGGCCAATCGCATCCTCGACGAGCAGATGGCGCGTTGGGGCGAGGCTAAAGCAACCGGGCGGTTGAGCGACAGGTTATTGGCGACTCTGGCGATCAAAGCGGTGATCGCCTTGCAGAAAGACGATCTGCCGACCTGCGTCACTCTGGCGCTGCGGATCGAAGAGCAGCTGGGCCAGCACACGGCCTTTCTCGAAGTGGCGATGTTGATTATCGGCGCCTTGGCCTCGGCGATGATGGGCCTGCCCGAGCAGGCGCGGCGATTGCTGGCCTTGGCTCAGCAGCGCAATCATTTTCTCGAGGGGCGCTACCTGGGTACGCAGCTGGCCAATGTCGAGATTCTCATGTGCCTGGAGCAGGGGCAGGTCAAGCAGGCGCAAGCGTTGTTCGCGCAGCTGCAAGAACATATCGCCCCCTGGTTCGCGGAAAAATCCCGGGCGATCGCTTTGCCAACCATTAGCGAAGCGCTGATTGCCTATAACCAGGGGCGTTTGGATGGGATAGACGAGCGCTTGTGCTGGGCGTTGGCGACTGTCGATGTGATCAATCCCATCGATTTATACGCCCAGGGCATGCTCTGCATGGCTCGGATCAAACGCATGCGCAACACCCCGGCGGAGGCTTTGACCAGCTTGACGCTGATGCAGAAGCTGGCGGCGCGCAACCAATCATGGCGTTTTTATGCGATGGCCATTGGCGATGAGATCGCGCAGATCCTGCAGGAGTCTGCGGCCGACAGGCTCAAACGCGCCGAGCAGCGCTTCAAATCCGTCGATTGGGCCAAACTGGCCGAGCATTACCCGCACATGCGCTTCAATCCCGTGCTCTGGGTGCAGGGGCTGACCCGGGTACGCCTGCAGCAGGCGCGGGGCCATTACAGCGAGGCGCTGCATGAGATCACCCAGTTGCGCGAGTCGCTGTTAGAGGATTGGCATGGCCTGCAGCGTTTACGCCTGGATCTGCTCGCAGCGCTCAGCTATCAGCGGCTGGGTTATCAGGACCGTGGCAACTGTCTGCTCGCGGGCTGTCTGGTCGTTGCCGAGCGCGAAGGCGTACGCAGCCTGTTTATCGAGGAGGGCGAGGCCATCCGCCTGATGCTCCAGCAACTGGAGGCCGCCGAGCGCCAACCGGCGTTGCAGGTATTCGTGCGCCAGTTGCTGGCACTCTGGCCGGGGCAGGGTGCTGCGCAGTCAGCGGCTGAGCTGGACGAAGCCTTGACCGAGCGCGAGCGCGAAGTGGTGTGCCTGGCCGCCGAGGGGCTGTCGAACGAGCAGATCGGCCAGCAACTGTCGCTGGCCCTGGGAACGGTCAAATGGCACCTGCACAACATCTACGAAAAGCTTGAGGTGCGTAATCGCACTCAAGCCATCCGCCGCGCCCGTGAGCTGAGTTTATTGTCATGAATGGAATCTCCTCGCCTGCGCCGCGGGCCTTTCCGGTATTAGCCACCAAGTTGTTTCCGGCGGACGCCGGTGATCGACCCTTATTGCTGCGCAGAGCCTTGTTGGAGCGGTTGTTCGCCGATCGGCAACAGCGCCTGATACTGCTCAGCGCGCCCGCCGGGTTTGGTAAAAGCACCGTGCTCAGTCAGTTTCGCCTGCGCTTGCAGGAGGCGGGCGCCTGCGTCGCCTGGCTGACCTGCGATGAGTCGGACAGTGACCCGAAGCGCTTGCTGCGCTATCTGATCGCTGCTATCGACGCCCAGCTGCCGGGCTTTGGTGGCCATAGCGCGGGGTTGATGAAGGATCATCTGAATTTGCCTCTCGAGGCTTTGGCCGATGCTTTTCTCGCCGATATGCGCCGGATCGAGGTCGACCTTTATTTGATGCTCGACGACTTCCACCGCATCCGCCACGCGGCCATGGGACCCTTGGTCAGCTATTTCGTCGAGCGTATCCCCGGCAACGTGCATGTGATCGCCAGTTCGCGTTACACCCCAGGTTTTCTCGATGAACAGGCCATGGCGCCCAAGCCCTGGTCGACCCGGATCGACGTCGATGCATTGCGCCTGAGTCGTGCCGAGACCGAAGAGTACCTGCGCGAGATCAAACAGCTGCAGTTGAGCACGGCGGAGATCGATCTGCTGCATGGACGCACCGAAGGCTGGATCACCGCATTGCATCTGGTTTCACTGTCACTGGCCCGCGATCCTGATCGTGCAGCCTTTCTTGCCGGGCTGTCCGGCACCGAACGTAATATCGCCGACTACCTGAGCGAAGATGTGCTGCATTCGCTACCGGAGGCCTTGCAGCGCTTCCTCGAACAGACCTCGTTGCTCGATGAGTTCGACGCCGAGCTGTGCGATGCGCTGACCGCCCGCAGTGATAGCCAGCAGGTATTGCAGCGCCTGCAGCGCGAGCAATTGTTCATCATCCCGCTGGACAGCGAAGGACGCTGGTTTCGTTATCACCCGCTGTTCGCCGAGTTCCTGCAGGGCAGTTTGAGCAAACATGGCGACTCGACCCATCTGCTGCATGCGGCGGCGCGCTGGTGCGAAAGTCATGGTCTGGCCAGCAAGGCGATCAAATATGCCCTGCGTGCCCGTGACTATGGCTTTGCCGCGCAATTGCTGGAGCGCCAGGGTTCGCGCCTGATCGCCGATAATCGGGTGTACGGCGTATTGGCGATGCTCAAGGACATGCCCGCCGAAGTGATTCGCGAGCATCCGGTGTTCCAGATTTTCTACGCCTGGCAATTGGCCTTCGAACAGAAATATGCCGAAGCCGAAGCCTTGATCGAAGAGGTCAGCGGCCACTTGTTGGCCGGTCATGGCGATAACCTGCACCATGGCCTGGTGGAGTTGCTGGCCGCGGCGCAAGTGCTTAAGGCCTTGGTGCTGCTCTATCAGGATAAGCTCGACAGTTGCCTCAAGGTGGCTGGTCAATGGTTGAGCCTGGTGCCGGATAACCAGCCGGTGTTTCGCGCCAGCCTGTCCTGCATACAGGCCGCTGCCTATGCCTCGCAAGGCGAATATGGCGAGGCCAAGCACTCCATTCGTGTGGTACGCGAGTGTTTGCGTCAGACCGAGAGCGTCTACCTGCAGGTTGTTGCCAGTCTGATCGAAACCCTGATCTGCAAGGAATCGGGCGAGCTGGAACGCGGCCGGGCGCTTGCCGAGCGCACGCGCAGCCGGGTCGAGCAGTTGTTCGGTCGGCGCAGCCGGGTCGGCGGTCCCCTGGCGTTGGCCTATGCCGATTTGCTCTATGAGCAGGACCGGCATGGTGCCATCCTCGCCGAGTTGCCGTTGGCGACCACCTGGCGCGACGTCGCCACGCCGATCGAACTGATTAGCCGCGGCAAGCTGGTACTGGCCCGGGCGCGTTTCTTTGCCGGTGAAGGCGAGCAGGCCTTGCTCGACCTCGACGAATGGCTGGATACCCTACATGGCCCCGGCTCTGAGCGGGTGTACGCTCTGGGTATGTGCTGCAAGATCCAGTTCCTGCTGTGGTTGCAGCGGCCAAACGAGGCTGAGCGGGTTTGCTTGCAGCTGCCCGCACAGGCTTCTGGCGGTTACGCCGATGCCAGCACCGCCATGGCCCTGGCGCAGGCGCGTCTGGCACTGAGCGAACGGTTGGCGGCCAAAGCCCAGGCTTTGCTGGAGACCTGTTTGACAGAGCAGACAGCACCGCATCAGCGCGATAGGCGCCTGCGCTTGTCCCTGCTGCTGGCTGTGGCGTACTGGCGCAAGGGCCATCGCGACAAAGCCTTTGCCCTGCTCGTACCGACCCTGGAGGATGCCTGGCAAAGCGGTTATCGCCGCATGTTCCTCGACGATGCCCTCTGGCTACTGCCGCTGATGGAAACCTGGACCACTGCCGAGCCGCAAGCGGCGGCAGCCTGGCAAGGTTTGCTGGCGCAACTGCGCGAACAGTGCAGCCGGCTCGCCGTCGATCTCGATAGCCTCGACGAGAAGCAGGACGTCAGCCATCGCGAGCGA
This sequence comes from uncultured Pseudomonas sp., assembly GCA_946886875.1. The sequence goes on along the minus strand of CAMPJN010000105.1, from coordinate 2,903 downwards.
GAAATTCTGCGCTTCGTCGCGGCTGGGCTGTCCAATCGCGATATTGCGCAAACCGTGCATTTGTCGGAGGCCACGATCAAATGGCACCTGCATAACCTGTTCGCCAAGTTGGGCGTGCGCAGTCGTACCCAAGCGGTGCTCAAGGGTAAAGCTCTGGGCTTGCTGAGCGAGGCATAACCCGCCCGTACGAGGCGCACGCGACGGCGCATAAGCCAAGAAAAACGCCGTTCACCTGGCCCAGGTGAACGGCGTTGTACAGCGATACGACCTGTCGTGTTTGCTGGTCAGATCTCGGCCATGGGCACATGGCCGAACAGCCCTTGGGAGAAGCGCATGCGCTCTTCCGGCGTTTCTTGTATGCCTTTCTTTTTCAGCTCCTCCAGCCGGGCTTCCACGGCGTGGGCGCGATGGGTCAGGCCGCAGTCGTTGGCGATCTGGATATTCAGGCCGGGGCGGGCGTTGAGCTCCAGGATCAGCGGACCTTTGTCCTGATCGAGCACCATGTCGACACCGATATAGCCGAGGCCGCAGAGCTCGTAGCAGCCGGCGGCGAGCTTCATAAAACCGTCCCAGTTCGGCAGTTGCACGCCGTCGACCGCGTTGGTGGTGTCGGGGTGCTTGCTGATTTTGTTGTTCAACCAGGTGCCGCGCAGGGTAACGCCGGTGGCCAGGTCCACGCCGACGCCAATGGCGCCTTGGTGCAAGTTGGCTTTGCCGCCGGATTGGCGGGTGGGCAGACGCAGCATGGCCATGATCGGATAGCCCATCAGCACGATGATGCGGATGTCCGGCACACCTTCGTAACTGATGCTCTTGAAGATCTGGTCCGGGGTGACGCGGTATTCGATCAGCGCGCGGTCGCGATGGCCGCCGAGGGAGTAAAGCCCGGTGAGGATGCTGGAAATCTGGTGCTCGATTTCCTCATGGCTGATGATCTTGCCGGAGACGGTTCTGTACTTGTCCTCGAAGCGATCGGCGATCACCAGAATGCCGTCGCCGCCGGCGCCCTGTGCCGGTTTGACCACGAAATCCGGGCGGTCACCGATGATCTCGCGCAGCTTGTCGATGCCTTTTTCGGTTTCGATCACGCCATACATCTCAGGCACGTCGATACCGGCCTCGATGGCGCGCTCTTTGGTGATGATCTTGTCGTCGACGATCGGGTAGAGGTGCCGTTTGTTGTACTTCAGCACATAGTCCGCATTACGCCGGTTGATGCCCATGATGCCTTTGGCTTCGAGGGCCTTCCATGTGTTCCAGAGACCTAGCATGGCTCAATCCTTCAGGAAGGCTTTGAAACGGAAGAGTTCGGTCAGGCGGTAGCCGCGGTAGCGACCCATCGCCAGCATGAAGCCCACCAGGATCATCAGGACCGCCGGGAAGGTGAACACGAAGTAGACCAGTTGCGGCACGCTCATCAGCAGGTGCGCCAGAGTAGCCGCTACCAGGGTGCCGACCGCCACTTTGAAGGCATGGCCGCCACCGCGTTCTTCCCAGGTGATCGACAGGCGCTCGATGGTCATGGTCAGGATCACCATCGGGAACAAGGCAACCGAGAGGCCGCGTTCCAGGCCCAGTTTGTGGCTGAACAGACTGATCACTGCGATCAACACCACGACGAAAGTCAGTACCACCGAAAGTCTGGGCAACATCTGCAACTTCAGGTGTTCCAGATAAGAGCGCAGCGACAAGCCGGCGGCGGTGATCACGGTGAACAGGATGATGCCGAAGCCCAGTTGGGTTTCGCGGAACGCCAGGGCGATCAGCACCGGGGTGAAGGTGCCCAGGGTTTGCAGGCCGCCGAGGTTACGCAGGATCAGGATCACCAGCACCCCGATCGGGATCATCACCATGATCATGAAGGTCTGCTGGGTCTGCAGCGGCAGGCCGTACAGCGAATATTCGAGGAAGTCGGCGTCGGTGTTCTCGTCGGTCAGCTTGGCCAGGCGAATGGCGTTCATCTCGCTGCTGCTCAGGCTGAAGCTGACTTGCGCCTGCTTGCCGCCTTCGAGATCGATCAGGTCGTCATCGCCGATCCACCAGACCAGACGGTCTTCGGGCAGGCCTTGCTCGCCCGATTCGGGGTTGAAATACAGCCATTTCTCGCCATTGAAACTGCGCAGCCAGAGTTCCGGGCTTTGCTGGATGTCGGCGGCTAAACGAATGGTGTGCAGGCGCTCCATCGGCACGTGGGCGATGGACAGCAGCAATTCGATGGCTTTGGCCTTGTTGGCGGTCGAGGTGTCGCCGCCGAGCAGCAGCTTGACGTTGTCGTCGCGGGTGTTGTTGACCCGTTTGATGGTCTCGCTGATAAAGGTTTCGACGTCTGCCGAGTGCTGGCGAATCGGCGCGAGCAGGGCGTCTGCGGCGATTTTTTCCGCCCCTTCGACGAGGATGCTATCGCGGAAGATCGGCCCCTTGGCTTTCGCCTGTTCGCCGCTGTAGCGCTTGGTCAGCACCAGGCGGTAATACAGGGTTTCCTTGCCGCTGGCGCGACGGGCTGACCAGGTTACCTTACGGTTGCCGTCGGCGCGGTTGATGCTTACCCCGTAGTTGTTCGAGATAAAGCTCTCATTGAGGCTGACGTAATCCTGGTTCAGCGGCGGCACGAACATTTGCAGTTTCACCGGCTCGCGGGGGTTGGCCTGGAACTCGACTCGGGCATCGATATTCCACAGGTCATCGGTTTCATCCTCGGTCAGAGGAATGCCGAGAACGAAAATTTGGTAGGCCGTAATCAGAATGCCCAAACCCACCAGCAGGGTGATCAGGACTTTCAGATGCAGGTTAAGAGAGCGCATGGGATTTACTCATCAGGGGCGGCGCCAGGGTTTGCGTCAGGGGCACAGGCAGGTTTCCCTGCTGCGTATTTGAGACTCGGATCGACCATTGCATTGAAGCGT
>CAMPJN010000104.1 GCA_946886875.1 uncultured Pseudomonas sp. | reverse complement strand
GATCGCGGTCCGAGGCGCTGCCCTGCAGCACTATGGTGCTGTCGAGGGTTTCCGAGAGGTAACGGCAACGCGCCGGGCTCATCTCGATGATCTTCACCTGATAGCGGCTTTCGATGGCCTCAGCCAGACGCTCGCCGATATGCCCGCCACCGGCGATCACCACTTTCTTGTAACTGTCTTCCAGGCGGCGCATCTCGCTCATCACCGCGCGGATATGGCCCTTGGCGGCAATGAAGAACACCTCGTCGTCGGCCTCGATCACCGTATCGCCCTGGGGAATGATTGGCCGGTTACGACGGAAGATCGCCGCCACCCGGGTGTCGACATTCGGCATGTGCTGGCGCAACTGCCGCAGCTGCTGGCCGACTAGCGGGCCGCCGTAGTAGGCGCGCACCGCGACCAGCTGGGCCTTGCCCTCGGCGAAGTCGATCACCTGCAAGGCGCCCGGATATTCGATCAGGCGCTTGATGTAGTTGGTCACCACCTGTTCCGGGCTGATCAGTACGTCGACCGGAATCGCCTCGTTATCGAACAAGCCGGCGCGGGTCAGATAGGCCGGCTCGCGCACCCGAGCGATCTTGGTCGGAGTGTGGAACAGGGTGAAGGCGACCTGGCAGGCGACCATATTGATTTCGTCGCTGTTGGTAACTGCGATCAGCATGTCGGCATCGTCGGCACCGGCCTGGCGCAGCACCGTTGGCAATGAGCCGCGGCCTTGCACGGTGCGGATATCCAGGCGGTCGCCGAGGTCGCGCAGGCGGTCGCCGTCGGTGTCTACCACGGTGATGTCGTTGGCTTCACTGGCCAGGTGTTCCGCCAGTGTGCCGCCGACCTGGCCGGCACCGAGAATGATGATTTTCATGCAGTCTGTTCCTTAGCGGCAGCATTTGGCGCGCTGGCGGTTTTTATCAGCTTGGCATAGTAGAAGCCATCGTGACCGTCGATCTGCGGCAGCAACTGGCGACCGTGAGCGGGCGTCAGGCCGAAATCGGCGGTTATTTTCAGCTCGCGCGCATCCAAGGTGCGCTGGAGAAAGGCGGCGATGGTGTCGCTGTTTTCCGGGGGCAGCACCGAGCAGGTGGCGTAAATCAGGATGCCGTCGACCGCCAGGGTTTGCCAGAGCCTGTCCAGCAGCTCGCCCTGCAATTGCGCCAGGGCGGGGATGTCCTCGGGCTGGCGGGTCAGCTTGATATCCGGGTGACGGCGAATCACTCCGGTGGCCGAACAGGGCGCGTCGAGCAGGATGCGCTGGAAGGGCACGCCATCCCACCAGGCAGCAGTATCGCGGCCATCGGCGGCGATCAGTTCGGCCGCCAAGCCAAGGCGCTCAAGGTTCTCGCGTACCCGTACCAGGCGTTTCTCTTCCAGGTCCACCGCGACCACCCCGGCCAATTCGGGCTCGGCTTCGAGGATATGGCAGGTCTTGCCGCCGGGCGCGCAGCAGGCGTCCAGCACGCGCTGGCCGGGCGCCAGTTCGAGCAGCTCGGCGGCCAGTTGCGCGGCTTCGTCCTGCACGCTGACCCGGCCTTCGGCAAAGCCCGGCAAAGTGGTGACATCGCAGGCCTGGAGCAAGCGGATGCCGTCGCGGCTGAACATGCAGGGCTCGGCCTCGAAGCCGACCCGGCGCAGTTCGGCCAGGTAATCGTCACGGCAGCCGAGGCGCCGATTGACCCGCAATATAAGCGGTGGATGGGCATTGTTGGCTGCGCAGATGGCCTGCCAATGTTCCGGCCAATGGGCCTTCAGGGCTTTCTGCAGCCAGCGCGGGTGGGCTGTGTGCAGCACCGGATCGCGGTCGAGCTCCGCGATAATCGCCTCGCCCTCGCGCTGGGCATTACGCAGCACGGCATTCAGTAGGCCTTTGAGCGAGGGCTTCTTCAGCTTGTCGATACAGGCGACGGTTTCGCCAATCGCGGCATGCGCCGGGATGCGGGTGTAGAACAGCTGATAGAGGCCGATCAGCAGCAGCGCTTCGACGTCGCGGTCGGCGGCTTTGAACGGCTTCTGCAGGAGTTTTTCCGCGATCAATGCCAGGCGCGGCTGCCAGCGCGCGGTGCCGAAGGCCAAGTCCTGGGCCAGGCCACGGTCGCGTTGTTCGACCCTGTCCAGCAGCGGCGGCAGGCTGCTGCCCAGCGAGGCTTTACCAGCCAGCACGGAGGCCAGGGCGCGGGCGGCGGCGAGACGCGGGTTCATGCGCAGATCCTCGTCACACCAGCACCAGGCCAGGGGCGAATTGCTCGCGGCGGCTGTTATACAGGTCGGCGAAATTCAGCGCCTTGCCGCCCGGCAGTTGCAAGCGGGTCAGGCACAGCGCGCCTTGGCCGCAGGCGACGCTCAGGCCGTCCTTGCTCGCGGCGAGAATCGTTCCGGGCTGGCCCTGGCCTTCGACCAGATGGCCGGCAAGGATTTTCACCGGGGTCTCGTTCAGGCTGCTGTGGCAGATCGGCCAGGGGTTGAAGGCGCGGATCAGGCGTTCCAGCTCGATGGCCGGGCGGGTCCAGTCGAGTCGCGCTTCATCTTTGTTCAGCTTGTGCGCGTAAGTGGCCAGGCTATCGTCCTGCACCTCGCCGACCAGATTGCCGGCCGCCAGGCCGGCGATCGCCTCGATTACCGCCTGCGGGCCGAGGGCGGCCAGGCGGTCGTGCAGGCTGCCGCCGGTGTCTTCGGCGCTGATTGGCGTGTGCACTTTCAGCAGCATCGGCCCAGTATCCAGGCCGGCTTCCATCTGCATCACGGTAACCCCGGATTCGCTGTCGCCGGCCTCGATGGCACGCTGGATCGGTGCCGCGCCACGCCAGCGCGGCAGCAAGGAGGCGTGGCTGTTGATGCAACCCAGACGCGGAATATCCAGTACCGCTTGCGGCAGGATCAGCCCGTAGGCCACAACCACCAGCAGGTCCGGCTGCAGCGCGGCCAGCTCGGCTTGTGCCGCCGGGTCGCGCAGGCTCTGCGGCTGGTACACCGGAATCCCATGCTGCACTGCGAGTTGCTTGACCGGGCTGGGCGTGAGTTTCTGCCCGCGGCCGGCCGGGCGATCCGGTTGGCTGTAGACGGCAACGAGCTGATGAGGGGTATCGAGCAGCGCCTTGAGGTGTTCGGCGGCGAACTCCGGGGTGCCGGCGAAAACGATACGCAAAGACTCGGTCATGGGCTCTCGCTAATCACTACTGAAAAGAAACTGCTGAAAAGAAAAAGGCTTGCCGCGGCAAGCCTTCTGTCTTGTGGCTCAAGCTTGCTGGCGATGTTGCTTTTCCAGCTTCTTCTTGATCCGGTCGCGTTTGAGATTGGACAGGTAATCGACGAACAGCTTGCCGTTGAGGTGATCGCATTCGTGCTGGATGCACACCGCGAGCAGACCTTCGGCAATCAATTCATAGGGCTGACCGTCGCGGTCCAGGGCCTTGACCTTGACCTTCTGCGGGCGGTCGACGTTTTCGTAGAAGCCCGGCACCGACAGGCAGCCTTCCTGGTATTGATCGACTTCTTCGGTCAGCGGCTCCAGTTCGGGGTTGATGAACACCCGCGGTTCGGAACGGTCTTCGGACAGATCCATGACCACCAGACGCTTGTGCACATTGACCTGAGTCGCCGCCAGACCGATGCCCGGCGCCTCGTACATGGTTTCGAACATGTCGTCGATCAACTGACGCAAGGCGTCATCGACAGCGACCACCGGCTTGGCGATGGTGCGCAGGCGCGGATCGGGAAATTCAAGGATATTCAGGATCGCCATATGCGTTTGTGATGCACTTGTGGAATAAAGTCAAAATCCGCTGCTAAGATGATGAGCAGCATTGGAAAACGGCTTCACGCCGCATTCCCGTTGGGTAAGTCGCGGCGCTAGGGCGCTCTACGTGAAGACACATAATAAAGGGATTCACCGCATGAGGAAATCACTACTCGCCCTGCTGCTGCTCGCAGCAAGCGGCTTGACCCAGACCGGGATGGCCCAGGCAGAAGTGCAACTCAAGGACGGTCACCCAGACCGTTATACCGTAGTTAAAGGCGATACCCTCTGGGATATCTCCGGCAGATTTCTCAGCCAGCCGTGGAAATGGCCGGAAATCTGGCATGCCAACCCACAGGTGGAAAATCCGCATCTGATCTACCCGGGCGACGAACTCAGCTTGGTTTACGTTGACGGCCAGCCACGCCTGATGCTCAACCGCGGCGCCTCGCGCGGCACCATCAAGCTGTCGCCGCAGGTGCGTAGCACGCCAATGGCCGAGGCCATTCCGGCGATTCCGCTGGAGGCGATCAACAGCTTCCTGTTGAGCAACCGTATCGTCGATACCCCGGAACAGTTCGAAGGCGCGCCCTATATAGTCGCCGGCAACGCCGAGCGCGTCGTCAGCGGTTCGGGCGATCGGGTCTATGCCCGTGGCGCTTTTGACGAGGCGGCGCCGGTGTACGGCATCTTCCGTCAGGGCAAAACCTATATCGACCCGGATACCCAGGAATTCCTCGGGATCAATGCCGATGATATCGGCGGCGGCGAGATCGTTGCCGAAGAAGGCGATATCGGCACCATGATGCTGACGCGCACCACTCAGGAAGTTCGCCTCGGCGATCGTTTGTTCCCCACCGAAGAGCGCGCGATCAATTCGACCTTTATGCCCAGCGAGCCGGCCAGCGAGATTCGAGGCTTGATTATCGACGTGCCGCGCGGTGTGACCCAGATCGGTCAGTTCGACGTGGTCACCCTGAACAAGGGCGCCCGCGATGGTCTGGTCGAAGGCAACGTGATGGCGATCTACAAAACCGGCGAAACCGTGCGCGACCGCGTTACCGGCGAAGCGGTGAAGATCCCCGACGAGCGCGCCGGTTTGCTGATGGTGTTCCGTACCTACGAGAAGCTCAGCTACGCCTTGGTGCTCAACGCCACGCGCCAGCTGGCGATCATGGACAAAGTACGTAACCCGTAACACCCCACAGGCCCCGCGATCGCGGGGCTTGTACTTTCTGCAGCCGCCACCGCGGCGCGACCGATCAAGGATGATCCCATGTCGCAATTCCTTTACGCCAATCTATCCCCCGCTGAACTCGAAGCCCGCTTGCGCCTGCATTGTCTGCCGGAGCTGGGGCCGCGACGTTTCCGCAAACTGCTGAGTGCCTTCGACAGTGCCTCGGCCGCGTTAAGTGCTCCCGCCAGCGCCTGGCGTTCCCTGGGTTTGCCCGCCGCCTGCGCCGAACCACGCCGTAGTAGCGAGATCCGCCAGCGCGCCGCAGCCGCTCTGGCCTGGTTGGAGGATGATAAACAGCATCTGCTGATGTGGGACGAGCCCTCCTATCCTGGGCTGCTCGCCGAACTCAACGATGCCCCGCCGCTGCTGTTCGTCGCCGGCGACCCGACACTGCTGGAGCGCCCGCAACTGGCCATGGTCGGCAGCCGTCGGGCTTCGCGCCCGGGCTTGGATACCGCGCAGAGCTTTGCCCGCAGCCTGGCCTCCGGCGGTTTTGTGATCACCAGCGGCCTGGCCCTGGGCATCGATGGTGCTGCTCACCAAGGTGCTTTGGATGTCGCGGGAAAAACCATCGCGGTGTTGGGAACCGGCTTGCAGTATTTGTACCCGGCGCGGCATAAACAGCTCGCCGTGGATATCGTCGAACATGGCGGCGCGCTGGTGTCCGAGCTGCCGCTGGACAGCCCGCCCCAGGCCAGCAACTTTCCCCGACGCAATAGAATCATCAGCGGCCTGTCGCTCGGCGTGCTGGTGGTCGAGGCCAGCCCCTCCAGCGGTTCGCTGATCACCGCACGGTTGGCCGCTGAGCAAGGCCGTGAGGTCTACGCCATCCCCGGTTCGATCCACCATCCAGGCGCGCGCGGTTGCCATCAATTGATCCGCGACGGCGCTGTGCTGGTGGAAAGCATTGAGCATATTCTCGAAGCTCTGCGCGGCTGGCAGACGCTGACCCTCGGCGAACAAGCGTCTGCAGCACCTACGCCGAATCACCCACTGTTGGACTTGCTGCACGCCGCGCCCCATAGCAGCGAGGCCTTGGCGGCGGCCAGCGGTTGGGCGTTGCCCGAGGTACTGGCGGCGCTTACCGAGTTGGAACTGGATGGCCGTATTGCTTTCGAAAACGGCCGTTGGGTGGGCCGCGCAAGCTAGCTTGGATACACTGCCCGCCAGCGCTTAGGGGAGAGCAGTGAATGACGAGCAAGTGGCAGGTACAACAGGCGGCGCGGGTGGTGCAAGCCGGGGGCGTTATCGCTTACCCGACCGAAGCGGTATGGGGTTTGGGCTGTGACCCCTGGGATGAACTGGCGGTGGCGCGTTTGTTGGCATTGAAAGAGCGGCCGATGGAAAAGGGCCTGATTCTGGTGGCCGACGATATCCGCCAATTCGACTTTCTGCTCGAAGACCTACCCGATATCTGGCAAGAGCGCCTGGCCGGCAGTTGGCCTGGGCCGAACACCTGGTTGGTACCGCATCAAGATCGTCTACCTGAATGGATCACTGGCCAGCACGCCAGTGTTGCCCTGCGGGTCAGCGACCATCCGCTGGTGCGCGAGCTGTGCGCGCTCACCGGTCCCCTGGTCTCGACCTCGGCCAACCCTGCCGGCCGGCCGGCGGCGCGTAGCCGCTTGCGAGTCGAACAGTACTTCCCGCGTCAGTTGGACAAAGTCCTCGGTGGCGCTCTCGGCGGGCGCAAGAACCCCAGCTTGATCCGCGATCTGATTACCGGCGATGTGATCAGGCCGTCCTGAGGGCTTGGGTTTCCGGGTGGGTTAGCGGCGCATTGCCAGGAAATCGATAGTTGTGCGGGGTGAGGGCGCGCGTAACCCACCACCCCAGGCGCGCAGTTGGCCATGGTGGGTTACGCGACGCTCAGACACCGTATTGGATGCATGCCTTATGGACGCGCCGTTAACCCACCCTTGGGTTTTTACGGCAGCAGAATGGTCGAGCCGGTGGTCTGCCGCGCGCTTAGCGCCGCTTGCGCGACTGCGGCGTCCTTGAGCGCATAGCGGTTGCTGATTTCCACCTTGAGCTGACCGCTTTCGATCATGCCGAACAGGTCGTCGGCCATCATCTGCAAACGCTCGGGGGTATCGGCGTAGCCGGCCAGGGTCGGGCGGGTGACGAACAGCGAGCCCTTCTGCGCCAATATGCCCAGGTTGACCCCGCTGACCGCGCCCGAGGCATTGCCGAAGCTGACCAGCAGGCCGCGCGGGGCGACACAGTCCAGTGAGGTTTCCCAGGTGTCCTTGCCGACGCCGTCGTACACCACCGGGCATTTTTTCCCATCGGTCAGCTCCAGTACGCGCTGCACGACATTCTCGTGGCTGTAATCGATGGTGGCCCAGGCGCCCTGCTCAATAGCCTTCGCGGCTTTCTCCGCCGAGCTGACGGTGCCGATCAGCTTCACCCCTAAGGCTTTGGCCCACTGGCAGGCGAAGGAACCGACACCACCGGCGGCGGCATGGAACAGGATGGTTTCGCCGCCCTTGAGCGCGAAGGTCTGGCGCAGCAGGTATTGCACGGTCAGACCTTTGAGCATCACCGCCGCGGCTTGCTCGAAGCTGATCGAGTCCGGCAGTTTCACCAGTTTGTCCGCGGGCAGTGCATGCAACTCGCTATACGCGCCCAAGGGGCCGGTGGCGTAGGCCACGCGCTCGCCGACCTGAAAACGCGTAACCGCCGAACCCACCGCTTCGACTATGCCAGCGCCTTCGCTGCCCAGGCCGGAGGGCAAGGAGGCGGGCGGATACAGACCGCTGCGGTAGTAGGTGTCGATGAAGTTCAGGCCGATCGCCTGGTTACGTACCAGCACCTCGTTCGGGCCGGGGGCGGCGGCTTGATAGTCGAGGTACTCGAGTACTTCGGGTCCGCCATGGCGGCTGAACTGAATACGTTTGGGCATTGTGGGCTCCTGCCAATGGGACGAGGCTGCGACTTCGGTTTCGTCGGTGCGTTGATCCGCCATCCGAGCATGCCCCAGTGAGCGGCGTCAACAGCGAGAATTGCCCTACAAATGCTATGCTGCCCGCCGATTTCGCCTGCCCGCCGCAGAGGCGGCAGGATGCCAACCGTTTTCAGGGTGCCCGCTGTGAGTGACCGTACCGAGGCCGTAAAAGCCTACCTGCTCGACCTGCAAGACCGTATCTGCGCCACGCTCCAGGCCGAGGACGGCGCGGCCGAATTCTTCGAGGATGCCTGGCAGCGTCCGGCCGGTGGCGGCGGGCGCACGCGGGTGATCGAGAACGGCGCGCTGATCGAAAAAGGCGGGGTGAATTTCTCCCATGTATTCGGCGACGGCCTGCCGCCATCGGCCAGCGCCCATCGCCCGGAACTGGCCGGGCGCGGCTTCGAGGCCCTCGGCGTGTCCCTGGTGATCCACCCGGAGAACCCCTATGTGCCGACTTCCCACGCCAACGTGCGCTTCTTCAGCGCCGAGAAAGAGGGAGAAGAGCCGGTCTGGTGGTTCGGTGGCGGCTTCGACCTGACCCCCTACTACGGCAACGAGGAAGACTGCGCGCATTGGCACCGGGTCGCCCGCGATGCCTGCGCGCCCTTCGGCGCCGAAGTTTACCCGAAGTTCAAGGAATGGTGCGATCGCTACTTCCATATCAAGCATCGCGGCGAGCCGCGCGGCATTGGCGGTTTGTTCTTCGATGACCTCAACCAATGGGATTTCGACACCAGCTTCGCTTTTATGCGGGCGATCGGCGATGCCTACCTCGACGCCTACCTGCCTATAGTGCAGCGGCGCAAACTGACGCCCTACGGCGAGCGCGAGCGCGAATTCCAGGCGTTCCGCCGTGGTCGCTACGTCGAGTTCAATCTGGTTTACGACCGCGGCACGCTGTTCGGTTTGCAGTCCGGCGGGCGTACCGAGTCGATCCTGATGTCGCTGCCGCCCCAGGTGCGCTGGGGCTACGACTGGAAGGCCGAACCGGGCAGCGAAGAGGCGCGCTTGACCGAGTACTTCCTGACCGACCGCGATTGGCTGGCGGTGGAGTCGTAATTTCGTAGGATGGGTCGGGCCGCGCAGGTTAGCCGCCCGTGTCTTGCTTGTGGCAGGGCCGCAGTTTGTGCGGCGGCGTAACCCATCGACTGCGTTGTGCCTGCCGACGCCCTGTTGGGTTACGCGGCGCCTTATGCCGTTGTACTCATCTGATAAGTGAGTGTGCCGCTAACCCAACCTACGCGGCGGCTCTGTAACCCGAAAGGATTTTTTATGGACCGCTACGGCGTTTTCGGTAACCCCATCGGCCACAGCAAGTCGCCGCTGATTCATCGCCTGTTCGCCGCGCAGACCGGCGAGCAGCTGAGTTACGAAGCCTTGCTCGCGCCGCTGGAGGATTTCGTCGGTTTTGCCCGCGCCTTCTTCGTCGAGGGCAAGGGCGCCAACGTGACGGTGCCGTTCAAGGAACAGGCTTTTCAGCTGGCCGATAGCCTCAGCGCGCGGGCTCAGCGCGCCGGTGCGGTGAATACCCTGAAGAAGCTCGACGACGGCACTTTGCTCGGCGATAACACCGATGGCGCCGGGCTGGTGCGCGACCTGATGGTCAATGCCGGTTTCGAGCTGGCCGGCAAACGCATCCTCCTGCTCGGCGCCGGCGGTGCCGCGCGCGGGGTGCTCGAGCCGTTTCTGGCGCAGCAGCCGGCGGCCCTGATTATCGCCAACCGTACTGTGGCCAAGGCCGAACAACTGGCCAACGAATTCGCCGACCTCGGCCCGGTGGCGGCCAGCGCTTTCGACTGGCTGCAAGAGCCGGTGGACCTGATCGTCAACGCCACTTCGGCGAGCCTGGCTGGCGAATTACCGCCGCTCGCCGCCAGCCTGATCGAGCCCGGCCATACCCTGTGCTACGACATGATGTACGGCAAGGAGCCGACCGCCTTCAACCACTGGGCTGCCGAGCAGGGCGCAGCCCGCACGCTGGATGGCCTGGGCATGTTGGTCGAGCAGGCCGCCGAGGCGTTTTTCGTCTGGCGCGGCGTGCGCCCCGATAGCGCGCCGGTGCTGGCTGAGCTGCGCAGCCAGTTGGCCTGACGCGGCCACCCCAGGAGGTTGTCCGAGAATACGGATTTGTGTAGGTTGGGCTGAGTTGCGCGAAGCCCAACATGCCGACTTCGTTGGGCTTCGTTCCTCAGCGCCAACCTACAATTTGCAGGCAATGGCTATTCCTAGGTTTCAATCCTCGAAGCGCACCGGGCACAACTCGGCGCCTTCGAGCTTCTGGATCTCTTCGATCACCTGGGGCCTGGCGCGGCGTAGTACCAGCGTGCGCTGTTGCGCCTGCAGGCGGCGGGCTTCCTGGTGCAGCATGGTGACCCCGGCGTAATCGATGAAATTGACGTGGTGGGCGTCGATGATCACCCGCTCGCCGGTGCTGCGCTGGATGATCTGTTGCAGGTAATGGCAGGCGCCGAAGAAGATCGAGCCTTCCACCCGCAGCACCTCTTCCTCGCCCTCCGGCCAGAACTTCACCCGCGGTTGTGAGGTGCGCTTGAGGTAGAAAAACAGCGAGGCCAGCACCCCGGCGTAGATCGCCGTTTGCAGCTCCAGCAGCAGGG
>CAMPJN010000103.1 GCA_946886875.1 uncultured Pseudomonas sp. | reverse complement strand
AGGTGGGCTTCGTCGTCGACAGCTGGCTGGACGCCACCGCCTGGTCCCACGACCCACGCCTGGCCTATCGCACCCAGCGCCATCAGATCGACTGGGCTTCGCTGAAAGCCGCCTACCTGGCCGCATATGCCTGCGTGAAGCACGACCCCGAGCGCTATCGACAGCTGTCGCGCAACGCCATAGTGCGCATGCGCGGGCATTGCTCGCGAGAGACGGCGACCCAGACCCTGTCGAGCTTTCTGCAATTCGAGCAGAGGGCATACGCATGAGGCGCTTGAACGACTGGTGGAACCGCCTGACCCAGCAGGCGCCAGCGCCTGCATCGGCGGCGGTAGCGCTGCCGGGGAATATCGACTCGCGCGATTGCGGCTTGGTCGATGCGGTGCAGAGCGGCTGGTTTCTCAACGCCAGCGACGAGCTGTTTTCCGGCTTCGCGATCAGCGCCGAGGACGTGGTGCTGGATGTCGGCTGCGGCGCCGGCGGCGCCACCCTGTTCTGCGCCAACCGCGGCGCCCATGTGGTGTTCAGCGATGTGGTCGCGGAGAAGATCGAGGCCCTGCGCGAGAAGCTGAAACAGACCCCGGCCCGCGCCGCCGAAGGGCTGGTTTCCGACAGCAACCCGCTGCCCCTGGCCGATGCCTACGTGACCCGGGTGATCGCCCTCGAAGTGCTCGAACATGTCGAAGACCCGGCGGCGATGATCGGCGAGCTGGTGCGGGTCGGCCGCCCTGGCGCGCTCTACCTGCTGGCGGTGCCCGACCCGGTCGGCGAGCACATCCAGGAAAGTTGCGCGCCGGCGCATTACTTCGAGCGCCCCAACCATATCCATATCTTCGAGCGCGAGGCCTTCGGCCGCCTGGTCGAGGACGCCGGTTTGGTGATCGAGCGGCGTTCGTCCTATGGCTTCTACTGGAGCCTGTGGATGCTGATTTATTGGGCGCAGCTGAACGCCTCCGGCGAGCAGCGTTCGGGCGAAACCCACGACGTCGTGCACCCGCCCTACACGCCCTTGCTCGACGACTGGGCGCACCTCTGGCACCGGCTTATCCAGATGCCCGAATTTTCTCCGATCAAACAGCAGTTGGACCGCCTGATGCCCAAGAGTCAGGTCATAGTCGCGCGCAAACCGGCTTGACCGCGCCTGCGATCTTCACCCACCAACCATGGGAATCCACACATGCTGAAGCGGATCAAGCGTCTGATGACGCCCTCGGCGCCACCTTCACCCAAGCTGCAACTGGTCGCTGAAAGCGCGCCTCAGGCGCCCGTGCAACAGGAGTTGGATCTCGATATCGGACTGATCGATATCCATGTCAGCGGCTGGATTCAGAACCATAGCGGCGAGTTGCTCGAAGGCTTCGCCGTCGGCCCGGGCGATACGGTGCTGGATATCGGCTGCGGCGACGGCGGCTATGCCCAGTTCTGCGCCAAGCACGGCGCCGAAATGATTCTCGCCGACGTCGACGCCGAGCGCCTGGAAACCGCCCGGCAGCGCTTGCAGGCGGAAGCGCCGCGTAGCGTGCAGATACTGGTCACCGACGCTAACCCGTTGCCGCTGCCCGACGCGCGGGTGACCCGGGTGGTGGCCATGGAAGTGCTCGAGCACGTCGACGACCCGGCGCAATTCATGGCCGAGCTGGTGCGGGTCGGCAAACCCGGTGCGCAGTATCTGTTGACGGTTCCCGGCGAAGTGATCGAGGGCGTGCAGCGGCATATAGCGCCGCCGATCTACTTCGAAAAGCCCAACCATATCCGCGTGTTCAAGCAGGGCGAGTTGGAACAACTGGCGCAGGACGCCGGGTTGATCGTCGAGCGCAGCACCCATTACGGCTTCTACCACTCGGTGTGGTGGTCGCTGTACTGGGCCTGCGAAAACCAGCCGCTCAACCCGCCCTGGCACCCGTTGCTGGAGAGCTGGTCGCAGACCTGGTCGCTGCTGCTGGCGCAGCCCGCCGGCGCGCGGATCAAGCACGCGCTGGATACGGTAATGCCGAAAAGCCAGGTGGTTATCGCCCGCAAACCCTGAGCCGAGCGAAGCGGATGAACGACAGGATCGATGATATCGAGCTGTTGCGCGGCTTTGCCGTGCTGCTGGTGGTGGTGCACCACGCCCAGTCCAACCTGATCACCTGGACGAGCCCGGCGCTGACGCATTTCTACAACTATTTCGGCGGCTGGGTCGGCGTCGACCTGTTCTTCGCCGTGTCCGGTTTCGTCATCGCCCGCAGCCTGGTGCCGCTGCTGCGTAGCCAGCCGGATAACGCCGCAGCGTGGCGCGCGACCCTGGGCTTTTGGGTACGCCGGGCCTGGCGGTTGTTGCCGTCGGCATGGCTGTGGCTGCTGCTGATCCTGCTCGCCTGTGTGGCGTTCAACCGCTCCGGGGTGTTCGGCAGTCTCAGAGCCAATCTTGAGGCGACCGTCGCCGCGCTGTTGCAGGTCGCCAATATCCGTTTCGCTGAAGTGTTCATGCAGCGCGAATACGGCAGCAGTTTCGTCTACTGGAGCCTGGCGCTGGAGGAGCAGTTCTATCTGCTGTTTCCCTTGCTGATCCTATTCAGTCGCCGTTGGCTACCGTACGTGCTACTCGGCCTGGTGGCGCTGCAGCTGTTTTCGCCGCGCTCGGTGATGCTGATGATGTTTCGCACCGATGCCCTGGCTTTGGGCGTGCTGATCGCACTATGGAGCGCGCGGCCGTCCTATCGGTTATTGCAGCCGGTCTTGCTCGCCCGTCGCTGGCTCGGTGTCGGGGTTCTGCTGGCGCTGTTGTTGTGCCTGTGCGTTCTTGGCTCCGAGCCATTGAAACTGTTCTCCATGCGCATCGGCATGATCGCGCTGGTGTCGGCGGCGCTGGTCTGGATGGCCTCCTACAATCGGGACTATCTCTGGCCTGAGGGTGTCTTCAAGCACCTGATGATCTGGTTCGGCACGCGTTCCTACGCGATCTACCTGATCCATATTCCGGCGTTCCTGTTCACCCGCGAACTCTGGTTCCGCCTCTACCCGCAGCAGGGCGAGTTCGGCGAGTCTTTCTTCTACCCCTTCGTATTCACTGCGGCGCTGCTGATCCTGCTGCTCAGCGAACTCAACTATCGCCTGATCGAGTGCCCGCTACGCGAGCGCGGAAAACACATGGTCCGGCGCCTGTTCGCCGATGCCGATGCCGAGCCCGCGGTGCGGGCCGAGCCGGCGCCCAGCCCATGATGGCGATTGCCACCACCACCACCGCCAGGATGCCTTCAGCCATGCCCTTTATTTCCTACGCGCAAAATTTCGAAGACGTGATGCTCTGGCGCACGCTGAGGCTGTTCGGCCCCGGCTTCTATATCGATGTCGGCGCCAACCACCCGACCCGCGATTCGGTGACCCGCTCGTTGTACGAGCGCGGTTGGCGCGGGATCAATATCGAACCGGTGCTGCACTACCATGAATCGCTATGCGCCGAGCGCCCGGAGGATATAAACCTGTGTCTGGCGGTGGGCGACAGGGAAGACCAGCTGGAATTCTTCGAGTCGCCGGAAACCGGGCTCTCGACCCTGAGTGCGGAGGTGGCGCAACAGCAAACCGCCTTGGGCATCGGGTTTATCCGCCGCACTGTTAGAACCCGGACCTTGAGCAGTATTTGTGCGGAGCACATCAGCTCCGAACGACCGATCCATTTTTTGAAGATCGACGTTGAAGGCTTCGAAGAGCAGGTGCTCAGAGGCTTCGATTTTCTCGCGTGGCGGCCCTGGATCATTCTGATCGAGTCCGCATTCGACACCGAGCCGGAATGGGCGACGATCATCCTTGGGGCCGATTATCAGCTCGCGCTCTGCGACGGCATCAACCGCTATTACGTGGCCGAAGAGCAAAGCCATCTGCTGGTGCCACTGTCGATGCCGCCGAACTTTCTCGATGAATTTCAACTCTGTCAGGGCCACCGCTTCAGCCACCCCTGCGAAGACACGGCGGTTTTACGGACACAGTTGGACATTGTCACGGCGCGTATGGAATGGGCCGAGTCACAGTTGGCAGCCATCTACCGCAGCCGCTTGTGGGGGGTTGTCAGGGCTTTTGCTTGGCTGAGAGGACGGCGCACAGGGACTTAGCGGCTGCCAGACGCTAGGAGCGCAGCAACCGCTTAGCAACTGTTCGCTGGCCTTATCGAATCGAGAGTTTGCGGAAGGCCATCGCCAATATTCTCGGGTCCGCGGAAGCGGGTTTATGCGCGTCCGGCAGATGAAAGGTAAAGGTATTGATACCCGTGCGTAACAGTTCGGGAGAAACGCGGAAACTGATTTCGCGCTCGCCACCGATAAATTTATCGAAATAAACCTGTTCGCCGTTGAGCGTGATCAACAGCGTCTGATCGCCGAGAAAGCCTGCCAGGAGATCGATCTCGCCCCGTAGCGCTCGCTCGTCGAGTACGAGGTGCAGTTTGGCTTCGTGCCCTTGGGTCCAGCGAAAGCCCTGTTCCAGCCCGTAGAAGCTATCGAACGCCGCTTGGTTCGAGTCGTAAGGAATATCAATAAGCCCGGTGATCTTGGGCAGCTGTTGGCGATGGAACTCGGATAATCGTTCCTCGTGCCGGGCCTTGTTGTGAAGGAATTGCGGGTAGCGCCAATCGAAGAGGTATTCGGGGTATTGATCGACGTTCGGTTGAGCACTCCATTGCACGCCATAGGGGTTGAGCAGCGCCTGGTAGGTATTGATATAGAGCGCGAGCAGGCCGCTGCTGATTAGCGCAGCGTAGATCAGGGCTTTCTTCTGCCGTAACACTCCCAGAGCGCTAAACAGACCTACATAGAGACCGGGCAGGGCGTCGACCATCAGCCGCGCGCCGAACGACCAGCCAGCCCACCAATGGGGAAACTGACTGATCGAGAGCAAGTGCGCGGCCGGCCAGGCCACGCTGATCAGGCTCAAGGCCAGCACGGCCTTGCTGCGTAGCGCCAATACCAGGGTGAGGAATAGCGACACAGCGATGAAAGGCGAAAAAATAAATAAGCCACGAGCCGGGCTGAACAGGTTGCCGTAGAGCGCCGTTGCGAATTCGCCACCCTCAAGGCGCTTCGGCAAATAGTAGTCGGGCAGAATCTGCGAGAACTCGCTCATGCTCCAGCCCATAAAAGCCAATAGCAACAGGCTCAGGGTGAAGGCGGCAATGAACGAGGATTTCTTGTCCTGCATGAAGTAATACAGCAACAGGAAGGGCGCCAATAGCGCCAGGGTGGGCCGGCATAGATAGGCCAGAAATAGACAGACTCCGATCAGCAGCGGTGCCCGAATGCCTGGTGGCTTACGGCTCAGCACCAGATAGATGGCCGCACTGGAAAAAACCCATGCGAAGTCATGCGACCAGAGTGCGGTTCCCACCGTGCTCGCGAGCGAGCTGCCGAACCAGCACAGCCCGGTCAGCAACAGGCTCGGTACTTCCGGCAGATAGAGTCTGGCGGTGTTGTAGAGAATGAAGGCGATCAGCAGGGAAACCATCGCGGTCAACAGTAACTGAACGACATGCTCGTCCTTGGTCATGTCCATGCCAACGGAATTCGCTATGGCGACAACAGGCGTACTGACCAGCGCAGTGCCCAAGGGAAAATAGTTGTAGATATGGCCGTTTTTGCGATGAATCTGGTGGGCGAAGGTATCCAGATATTCACCTGCATAGGCATCCAGCTTAATGGTGCCGTGCTGCACCATGGCCTGGCTGACCAGCAGCGTGCCGCGGGGATCGCTACCGGTATTTTGCGTTTGCTGTCCGGCTATCAAGCCTACGATCAGAACTGCGAGAAGCCAGCTAAACCAGCGATATTTGTTGCCTACGAATTCGCTCTCGCTTTTTTCCGCCATAGAAAGTGATGTGGTCATGCGGGGTTTTCTCCTGGTGACTGCATCGGACGAGCGTGAGGTTTAAAGCGAAAGCCGTTTGAACAAGAACTCCGGCGTGGTTTTTATGATCGCCATGATCGGCAACCAGAACGAAGGCGTGTAGAGCACATCGCGTTTCTTAAGGATGGCCTTGTCGATATCCATGGCGACCTTTTCCGCGCTGGCCCATAGCGGGCCCTTGGGCAGGTCCGCGGTCATCGGGGTGTCGACGAAGCCGGGCTTGATGGTCAGTACCTGTACGCCGCTCTTATGCAGGCGATTGCGCAGTCCTTGCAGGAAGATGC
Source organism: uncultured Pseudomonas sp. (assembly GCA_946886875.1). The sequence goes on along the minus strand of CAMPJN010000103.1, from coordinate 4,442 downwards.
CCAGAGCACCCTTGGCGGTGCCGTAGACATAGTTCGACTGGCGGCCACGGTCACCCGCCACCGAGCTGATCACCGCGATGCAGCCTTCACGCTGGGCCTCGAAGTGCGGCGCCAGCAGCGTTAGCAGGGCGATGATGCTCAGGGCATTGGTGGTCAATTCCTGCAGAGTCAACTCCACGCTGTTCTCGCAGGCTTTCTGGTCGCTCAGGGTGCCGTAGGCGATAAGCACGGTGTCCAGGCCGCCCAGCTCCGCAATGATTTCATCCAGCAGGGGTTTATGGCGTTCAAACGCCGTTGCATCGAAGGCGCCATAGCCGACCTGATGGGCGCCGCGAATGTTCAGGTCGCTGGCCAGGGTAGCCAGACGTTCCTGGTTGCGCGCCAGCAGATAGAGGCTGGCGCCTTGGCTGGCGAAGCGCCGGGCGGTGGCTTCGGCAATCGCCGAGGTGGCGCCGATGATGAGTATTTTTTCCATGGATTATTCCAGCCCCAGGCGTTGTGCTTGTCGGGAAATGAATTTGCCTTGCGCGCCATAGCGCGCGCGGACCGCTTGCAGCTGTTCCCAGCCGGGGTAGCTGCTTTTGAAGGTCTGTTCGCTCATGCGCGCATCCTTGGTCAGATAGATGCGTCCGCCTTGCTCCAGCACGCGGGCATCCAGCTCGTCGAGTAGAGGCAGTAAGCCGCTGTCGTACTTGAAGTCCAGGGCCAGGGTGTAGCCTTCCAGGGGGAACGACAGCGGATTCTGGTTCTGCTTACCAAAGACCTTGAGCACGGCGAGAAAGGAGCCGCGGCGAGAGCTGGCGATGCGGCTGAGGATTGAGTGCATGCCTTGCAAGCCCGCGGCTTTGGGGATCACGAACTGGTACTGCAAAAAACCCTGTTTGCCATACAGGCGGTTCCACTCCCCGATGCCGTCCAGCGGGTAAAAGAAGCGCTGGTAGTCGATCCGCTGTTTGGATTTAGTTTGGCGCACGCGCTGGTAATACAGGTTGTTGAACGCCTGCATCGAGGTTTGATTGAGCAGGGCGGCGGGCATATCCAGGGGGACGCTGAAGCGGCGCTTGCGCGGTAAATGCAATGGGCCGCCTACCGCATGCTCGCCGACCATCAGCAATGAACGCCCCAGATCGGCGCCGCTGGCCAGGCAATCGATCCAGGCAACGGAGTAGGTCTTGTGCCGTTGCGCTTCGAACTGTTGCAGCGCTTCGTCCAGGTTGGCGGCTTTGAAGGTGGTCTGGTTGATGTAGGCGCTGCGAATCGGCATCAAGCGAAATCCTACCTCGAGAATCAGCCCGGTCAGCCCCATACCGCCGCAAGTGGCATGGAACAGTTCGGCGTGCTCGCTGCGCGAGCAGGTCAGCAGGCTGCCATCGGCCAAACCGAGCAGCAGTTCGTCGACGTATTCGCTGAAACAGCCATGCAGGTGATGATTCTTGCCATGCACATCGCTGGCTACAGCGCCGCCGACCGTGACGAAGCGGGTGCCCGGCGTTACCGGGAGGAACCAGCCGCGCGGCAGCAGAAAATCCAGTAGCTGATCGAGGGTGGCGCCGGCTTGGCAGCGCAAAGAGCCCTTTGTCGCATCGAACGCCAGCAGGTGTTGCAAATGGCGGGTATTCAGTACGCAGTCATGCAGGGCGCTATCGCCGTAACTACGGCCCATGCCACGGCCAAGCAAAGATTGCCGCTTGCCGATCAATGAACGGCTGGCAGTGACTGTCAGCGGGTCGAGCAGCTGCGCCTCGACCTGCGGATAGCGGCCCCAACCGTGCAGCCGCATCAGGCAGGCCTCGCATTGAAGACAAGGCGCTTGTCCAACGCATACTTGATCGCATAACCAATCGCCAGGCCGATGATAGCGCCCAGGTAACGCATCGCATCAGTGTCGAAAAGATAGAAGAACGTCAGTTCGAAACCCCAGAAAATCACGGTAGTAACCACACCCGTAAGGACATAGAACAAAAAGGTTCTACCGTCATGGGCGATATTCTTGGCTTTGAACTTGAAGATAAAGTGCTTATCCAACACGTACTTGACGATCAGCCCGACAGCGGTACCGAGCAAAATCGAAAAGGAAAGGCTATAGGGACCCCAATAATTACGACTCACGATATCTTGTGTGCCGATGTTGCAAAAAGTGGCGATCATCGCCAAAAGTGCATAGTTAGTGGCCGCTTTCATAGGATTCCGTATTGATGAAAGGCCAACGACATGCATGCAACCGTACAGCTGCGCTCCTCTCTGGAACTACTAAAAGGAATGATTGCCCTGATGCGTCCGCGTCAATGGGTGAAAAATTCGTTCGTTTTAGGCCCGTTGCTCTTCGCGGGTGAGTTTCTCAACCCGCTGGCCGTGGAAAAGGTACTTCTTGCGACCGTGCTGTTTTGTCTTGGTTCGTCGGCGGTGTATATCGTCAACGATTTGCAAGACATCGAGCATGATCGCCGCCACCCGAAAAAGTCGCATACGCGACCATTGGCTTCCGGTGCCGTACCCGTTTCCGTGGCCCTGCTGCAATTGCTGGCGCTCTATTCGGTATTGCTAGTGGCCTGGTTCTTCATGCCGGCGGTGGTCCTGGTGATCGGGGTTTATCTGCTGGTGAATCTGGCCTACAGCTTCGTGCTCAAGCACAAACCGGTGATAGATATCTTCACCGTTGCCAGTGGCTTCGTCTTGCGTGTCTACGCCGGCGCCATGGCTTTGGCGCTCCCCGTATCCTCCTGGATGTTCGTGACCACCCTGTGCCTGGCCTTGTATTTGGCCGCGGTGAAGCGCCGGCAGGAACTCGTCCACAACGGCAGCGTGAGCCGTGGGGTATTGCGTTTCTACACCGCGGGATTGGTCGATCGCTATGCTGAAATGGCGGCGACAGGTGCGTTGCTCTTCTACAGCCTGTTCGTGATTACCTCCCGTCCGGAAATGGTCATCAGCATTCCTCTGGTGTTGTACGGCCTGTTTCGCTACTGGTTCGTCGTCGAGGCTAAAGGGGGCGGCGAGTCGCCGACCGATGCGCTTTTGACCGACTGGCAGTTGATGCTGACATCCGTGCTCTGGGTTGTGGCCTGTGCCCTATCGATCTGGCCGAATTAGACCTAGGGGCACGCCATGGACGTTTCATACCTGCTGACGCCTTTTGCTGCCTGGCTGGTCGCCGGTAGCTGCAAATTTCTCGTCAACTGCATGCGCAGCCGACGCCTGGCCTTCGATTTGATCGGCTATGGAGGATTGCCCAGCAATCACAGCGCAATTGTCAGCAGCATGGCCTGCCTGATAGCGCTCAAGCAGGGCATCGAGGACCCGGCGTTCGGCGTCGCTTTGAGCCTGGCCTTTATTGTCATGCTGGATGCCAGCAGCCTGCGCCGCCAAATAGGGCGCCAAGCCGAAGCACTCAATCGCCTCGCTGCGGATGACAACGGCGCCAAATTGCGGGAGCGAATGGGGCATACCCCCCTCGAACTGTTCGCTGGCGTGGTGGTCGGCGGGGCGACCGCTTGGGCATTGAATTACATGCTCTGAAACTTTTCCGACCCGCCTCGGCTCATAGCGTTGGCATGCCGACGAACCTTGCGAGGATGGAGATTCGCGATGAAGCAACTCTTGGTCACCGGGCTTGGTGGTTTTGTCGGCCGTCATTTGCAGACATTTCTGGCGCAACGCGAGCAAAGGGACTGGCACCTGCTCCAGCCTGGCCGCGCCGATTTGTTGCAGGCCGATAGCCTGGATTCGATGCTTCGACCGCAGTGTCCGGACGCGGTCATTCATCTGGCTGGGCAAACCTTCATTCCGGAAGCATTTCGCGATCCCGCGCGCACCCTGCAGGTCAACCTGATCGGCACGCTGAATCTATTGCAGGCGCTCAAGCGCAGGGGTTTTGCCGGCACCTTCCTCTACGTCAGTTCGGGCGATGTCTACGGCCAGGTCGCCGAGGATGCCCTGCCGATCAACGAGGAGCGGGCGCCGCAGCCGCGCAACCCCTACGCCGTGAGCAAAGCCGCCACCGAGCTGCTGTGCCGGCAGTGGAGCTATATCGAACCCTGGCGCATCGTCATCGCCCGTTCGTTCAACCACATCGGTGCCGGTCAGGGCGAATCGTTCGTGGTGTCGAACATGGCCAGGCAGATAGTACGGGTGAGTCGCGGTCTGCAAGCGCCGCGTCTGGAAGTGGGCGATATCGATGTGAGCCGCGATTTCCTCGATGTGCAGGATGTGCTCGCGGCGTATTTGCTGTTGTTGCAAAAAGGCCGAAACGGCGAGGTTTACAACGTGTGTTCCGGACGCGAGCGTCGCGTCCGCGAGTTGATCGTCGAGATGGCCGGCCTGGCCGAAGTGGATGTCGAGCTGGTGCAGGATCCCGGTCGCATGCGCAGGGCCGAGCAACGTCGGGTGGTGGGCAGTTCCGACAAGCTGCAAAGAGAAACTGGCTGGAAACCCGCAGTAAATAT
>CAMPJN010000102.1 GCA_946886875.1 uncultured Pseudomonas sp. | reverse complement strand
CGTCGAGCTGCTGGAAACCGGCGGCTTCGAGGCGCTGGGCCAGGCTGGCGGTGGCATGGAAGGGGGTGGGCGAGGCCTTGAGGAAATCGATCAAGCCTTGGTTGAGTTCTTCGCGCATGGGGTGCTCCTGGCGGCAATGGCCGGAGTTTATCGGAATTGACCGGCGCATTGGGGCGCGCCGCGCATCCAATCAAGCCGGGATGCCAACCAGGCTCAGCAGATAACCGTCGAACTCGACGAATTGGCCCTCCAGCTCGCTGCCCGCCGGCCAGTCGGCATGCAGGTCGATCAGTAGACGCAAGCGAGCCTGACCCTGGTGGTCGCAGCTCAAGAGCTCGGCATCCTGGAAGTAGAAGGTGCGCAACACCAAGGGATAGAGCGCTTTGAACAGGCTTTCCTTAAGTGAGAAGGTCAGGCTGATACGCCTGGCTCGCTGTGCCGCCGGCAACTCCTGCAGCCGCGACAACTCGGCGGGGGTGAGAATTTGCGCGGCCAGGCGTTCGGCGCGTTGCTCGGGCAAGTGTTTTTCCACATCCAGGCCCAGGCCACGCCAGGCGCTGCGCTGGCCAACCACGGCGCCAGCCCAGCCGCCGCCATGGGTAATGGAGCCGGCGACGCCGACTGGCCACTGCGGTGCACGGTCCGCGCCGACCTCCGGCACGCTCGCTACGCCGATGAGCGCGCGCAGCGCCTCGCGCGCGCACAAACGCCCGGCCAGGTGCTCGGCCTGGCGCTTGTTCACGCCCTTGACCGCGGCAATGCCGCAGCGCTGAAAATCCTCGGGGTGCAATAAGGCCACATCGAACGCGGTGCTGGCCATGCGCAGCCCGGGCAGGCGTTGCGGTAACGGCCAATGGTCGCTGGGCGCGCTGCAGCAGGCCGGTAGGTAGAAGTCGTTCATGCCGGCATTCTGCCGTGCGCCGCCACGCGCGGCCAGTCCGGGCTGCGTTTACATTTCTTTGCAAAGCGCTAACAAAGCAAAACGCATTCTCTACGAGACTTTTGTCACACTTGCGCCGCGTTTTTCGAAACGCAGGTGAGGTTATTGTTGGAGCTCCGGTTCCGATTTTGCGTACGGGAGCCCGTTAGGGCTCCCGTTTTTTTGCCAGGGATTTAGCACGCCCGTTAAAGCTTGGCCGGCATAAGGCCGAGTCGCCGCGAGTCGGGAATCTGGGTGCGGGTGGGCAGGATGCGATGGTCCAGATCGCCCTTGAGCGTCTCGAACAGATCCAGGGTGAACACCCGGTTGCCGATATACCAGGAGTGATCGCGGTTGCCGAGAAAGCCCTGCGCCTGGTCGCGGGTCTGCAGCGCAGGGTCAGCCAGCAAGGCCTGGTGATAGAGCGAACAATCGATATCCACCGCTTTCGTGGGTGCGAACTCCGGCAGCCCGACACGCCCGGCCCGTGGCGCGACGCCGGCGCGTTTGACGTTGGACAGCTTGAGCACGCTGTCGCCGAAGCTGAAGTAGTTGGTCAGCCGGGTGCAGTGCCGGTACAGCGAGTCGCTGCTGGCGTGGTCATCACTGAGCGAGCTGGCGGACACATCGGCGCCGATCAGGCAGAGCTGGCTGATCATCCAGCAATTGTTTTCCAGGCGCGCATCGTCGGCGTCGTCGAAGGCTTCGCGCACCACGTAGGCACCCATGGAGTGGGCGATGATATGGGTGTTGATCGCGCAGTCCGGGGTTTGTTTGGCCGCCAGCAGGGCGATCAGGTCGGTGACCAATTGCATCGCCGACTGCTTGGCGTCGTGACGATCCTCCAGGTAGCCGACGGTCTTGTTGTCGCTGGGCCAGTCGAAGGACACCAGTGCGCCTTTCCAACCGAGGGCCTTTAGGTCGGTCTGCAGCCGGCGGTGGCGTCTGATCACCTCGGGCGCGTCGTTGTTGTAGCCGTGCACATAGACCAGGATGTCGCCGCGTAGCGCGCCGGTGCGCTCGTCGATGCCCCAGGTCGCTTCAGCCAACAGCTGCTGCAACCAGGCCTTGACCCAGGTATCGCCCATTCGGCCATGGTTGGGCAGCGGTGCCAGGCTGTTTGCCGGCACCACGAGCATATGCGAAGGGCCGGGTTCGGCATTGAATGCGCCTTGCTTGACGCGGCGTGCGCACACCATGAAGTCGTTCATGATCGGGTTCTCCTGCTGGTTCCGGTGCGAGACGAATCAGCGCAGCCTGCACGCAGGGAAGGGCAGATGATCACGAAGAGGAACGACAGGGACTGGCAGGTTTCCTTACCTCTGGACGGCTGGTCGTCAGGCCCGCGGGCAGCACAGCTGACTCCATAGGTGGATCAATTTTCAGGCTAGACCTTGCCTGGGCGAAAGGCATAGGCGCTTGGCTTGGATCAGGACGGGCGGTCATCTTCTCGGCGCGATAGCTGCCGGGGCAGAGCGTCAGCACCGCGCGGGCCTTAAGGCGCTGAAGCACCAAGTGACTACACTGCCAAGTTATAAGAAAAAAGAAAATGCAGCCGAGCGGCCGCCAACGGAGACCTCATTGCATGCATCTGAACCGGGCGTTAAACATCCTGGTCGCCATTCTGGTTGCGTGTCTGAGTCTAGGGGCTTTGGCGCAACCAGAGCCGATTGAGATAACTCCAGCGTCAGAAATCCAGAGCCATTTCCAGTTCTGGGAGGACGCTACAGGCGAAGCCTCGATCGATCAGGTGGCCAGCTTGCCCGATGAACGCTGGGCGCTTGTGCCCGACGGTAGCGCCACCTTCGGCCTAACGCAGTCTGCTTACTGGCTACGCTTTGCCATCAGCAATCAGACGCCACTCAATCTGCAGCTGATTGCCGAATTGGGCTATTCCCAGTTGGACGACGTGGTTTTCTATGTGTACGCCGGAGGTTCCCGAGTAAAAGAGCTGAGAACTGGCGACAGCCGACCTTTTTATCCACGCGACGTGGACCATCCGAGCATGTTGTTGCTTGTGCCCCTGGCTCCCGAGGAAATCAAGACCGTTTTTGTGCGTGTCGCGACGACCGGTTCCATGGTCGTGCCGCTGCGTATCTGGCGTGAGCAGGCATTTTTTGAAGCTGCCGCCCATGAGTTGAAACTGCAGTTTTTCTACTATGGCTGCATCTTTGTCATCATCCTTATCAACCTCGCGGTGTACCTGAGTCTGCGCGAGAAGCTGTATCTCTATTACGCCCTCGCGCTACTGGGCTATCTGGTGTTCTTCGCGTCCATCAAGGGCTTCAGCTTCCAGCACTTCTATCCCTTTGCGCCGCAACTGCATGCCAAGGCGCTGCTGGTGTCGATACCAGCCCTGGCGCTGTTTTCCCTGCTTTTCTGCCGGGAGTTTCTCAACACCAAAGTCAACAGTCCGCGACTGGATAAAGTGCTGATCGCAATGATGGTGTTCGAGATGCTGTTTCTGTTCTCGGCGCCTCTACTCGACTATCACACGGGTATCCAGGTGGCGTCGTTTTCCGCGTTGTTGTTCTTTTCGCTGCTGCTGGTTGCAGGTCCCGTGGTCTGGTTGGACGGCGTGCGGGCCGGGGCATTTTTTACCCTGGCCTGGGCGCCTCTGACTATCGGGGTGCTGGCAATGGCCGGCAGGGCGCTGGGGATCTTTCCTGAGAGCTTCTTTACCGAGTACGCCATGCAGATAGGTTCTGCGCTCGAAGCCTTTATCCTGACGCTGGCTTTGGCGGATCGGCTGTATCGTGAGCGCGAAGAGAAAATCACCGCCCAGGCTGCCAGCCTGCAGGAAGCGCAGTCGCGCAATGTCGCGCAGAACCTGCTCACCGAAGCCTTGACCCATGATCCGGTTACCGGGCTGCCCAACCGCAACCGTTTTGAGTGGATGGTGGATCAGCAACTGCAACAGGCCCCCCAGCGCCGTTATATGGTGGGTTTGGCCCGGATCACGCGCCTGGATGAAATCAATCGCACCCTTGGCCTGGCCAGGAGTGAATGGATCATGAAACGAGTGGCGGAGCAGATGGTAGAGCTGGCCGCCGGCCTGCCTTTCATTCAGGCCATTCGCGACGATCAAGGCCGGGAAGAGCGGGTCTATCAGCTGTCGGGCGACTGCTTCTGCTTGTTGGTTGACATGGATAAAGCGGGCAACGATTTCTCCGCCCTCAACACCGCGCTCAGGCAATTGGCCGAGCCGATCTCGCTGGATCACCTGGCGATTGAACTGCACCCCCGCTTCGGCGCTGCCAGTTACCCGGAGCATGGTAGAACTGTCGCTGAGCTGATCCGCAACGCCCATGTCGGCATGGAAATCACGCCCCGAAGCGGCAACGAAACCGGCATCTATTCCCCCAAGTACGATATCTACAACGAGAGTCGCCTGACGTTGATAGCGGATCTGCGCAAGGCCCTGCAACAGAACCAGCTCATGCTCTATTACCAGCCCAAACAGGATCTCGAGACCGGGCATATTGTTGGCGTGGAGGCGTTGATTCGTTGGCACCATGATGAGCGTGGATGGGTAAGCCCGGTAGATTTCATTCCCCTGGCGGAAGAAACGGGCGTCATCACCCAACTAACCCGATGGGTTATCGGCCAGGCCATGAAAGATTTGGCGGACTTACACAAAGACAACGGGGAGTTGACGGTCGCCATTAATATTTCTGCGCGCGACTTAGAGTCCGCCGAGCTTAAGGGTGTATTGGCGTTGGCACTCCAGCAGAATGGACTACAGGCGTGCTCGGTAACCCTTGAAATCACAGAAACAGCAGCCATGCTCGACCCAGTCCGCAGCCTGCAGGCGCTGAATATCTTGGCTGATCTGGGCTATCACATCTCCATCGATGATTTTGGTAGCGGCTATTCCTCGTTGTCCTATCTCAAGCAACTACCGGCCTCGGAGTTGAAGCTGGATCGTTCGCTGATTCACGATATCTGCACCAGCGAAAGCGCCGATGTGATTGTCTCCACTGCCATTCAGATGGCGCGCAGCCTTGGTTACAGGGTAGTGGGCGAAGGCATTGAAGCCGCCGAGACAGCCGACCACTTGAAGGCAAAGGGCTGCGACATGCTGCAGGGTTTTTGGCTGTGCACGCCCAAGCCGATCGCTGAGTTCAAACAGTGGTTGCAGAACTTCGAGGCAGAAGGGCGTTCGGCTCGTTCTTTGCCCCTATAAGTCAGGGTGTTTGCGCAAAGGCTTCTGTCTAACCAAGCAACGGCCTCGTGCGCCGGCGTAAGGTGAAAACCGCGAAGCGTTTGCCACCACAGCTGTTGATGGGTATCGCGTTATTCAACCTGCGCACCCCGACCACCCTACGAACCAAGGCATGCCGCCGGCCTTGGCTTTGTAGGAGGGGCTTTAGCCGCGAGCTTTTGCATGTGTTCGGGTTATGCGACAAATTTATTAGCGTGGTGATTTTGAGTTTTTGGTTTCGCCCCTCACGGGCGAGCCGTTAGCCGCCACTCAATTGATAACCCATGGCAGCTAGTTTTTTGTGAATTTCAACGTCCATTTTTCTCGAACGGCTATAGAACGCGAACTCACTGAGATCTGGCGGAAGCCCTTCGGAAACAAGCCGATCAAAATCCACACTCGTTTGGAATACGCGCAACCGCTCCAAAGAAGATAGTTTGCATAGTCCCTTCAGTGAGGTTAGCTCCTTGCAGTTGCCTATAAAGATGCTTTGCAAATCCCGGCTCTTACTGCCAAATGAAAGCTCGGTAAGCCGAATTTGATCTTCTATTCTCAGACTTTTTAGCCTAGGGAAATTTCCTGTAATTAGCTCAGAAACGCCCCTGACACGAATAACTTCAAGTTCCTCAAGCGATTGGCTAAAGACCTCATTCAGGTTTTCCCTCCCGCCCAAGATAACGGTCAGTTTTTTCAGTCCCTCAAGGGAGTTTAAAAAGCCCAGCCCCTGCTTGCTTCCAATTTGGGACAGGCCAAGACTATTCAAATTCGACAATAACCCAACAGTCTCAATGGAGCGGGTATGTCCGACGAGGTACAGGTTATGAAGTCGATGAAATCTAGAGAGATGCGAAAGATTCAACTTCCTTTGCTTGCTTTCCGAGATGGTTAGAGATCTAAGATTTTCTAAAGATGGATACGAGAGAATATCTTCGGGCAACTCGTTGTATACGCCAATGCTTAATCGATCCAGCCAATGAAGTTCATTAATGGCTTCAAAATTTGAGACGTTCAAAAGACAGTCAATAGAAAGGTTGCTGACATTTTCCACTTGCTTAAGCGTGTTGAGGTCGAATGACGAGCTGTAATGTCCGTAGAACCTAATCTCAACTCGGTTTTTATAGAACTTCGCAAGTTCGTTAAGTCTTCGCAATGTGCTCTGTAAATACGTCGGGCCAGAAAACTGAACAACAACTTTTCCACCCTCAGCCAAGAGTGCTTCGGCGTCAGTTAGATTGTTGCTGTCGGTTATGCGGTGCTGCATCACTTTCTCCGCGGCGGTTGGCTATAGATTAATGGGGGCTTTAGCTCAGCGAGCGAGGTGAACGATTTGGACATCGTTAACTAACCACATACGCTGTTTTAAATTCCTCGACGCGGTCTACGAATTCTGTTTTGTGAATCATGCGATGGCAGTTTGAACAGAGAACTGTGAAGTCTTTTTTTGGATCTAAGCCAATTTTTTTACTTTTTAGGGTGCTTACCGGTGTTAGATGGTGTGCTTCAATAAAACCCTTGCCAATTACCCCGTATTTTTTCTCAAAATCAAAGCCGCATGACTTGCATGTATAGCCTTGTATTTCTTTGGCTTTTCTCGCAAGCTTTTGATTTCTTTCGATACGCTTGTGTTCGCGGAGTCTGGTGCCGTCTTCAATGCTTAACCCTTCCTCATCGTCTTCAACTATTGTTGAGGATTTTGGGGCGCTTTGATTTATGACAAGTCTCAAATATAGGTCAATGAATTCGTTAAGGTGAAATTCGAGCTCTGAGTTGGTTGGTAATGCGCCGGCTTGATAGTATCTGGAGTAAATGGCTCCGTTCTCATATAGCTCACCAAGGCTCATTTTTTGGGTGGTCTTTAAATTTATTGGGCCAGCTAGCACGGCTGATAAATTATATGGAATTTGAGCTGCATAATCGCTCGCTTTAACTTTTAAAGCGTTTCTGACTGAGCTGCCATATTGTTGCTTAAGGTCAGTTACCCCTTGGTTTAGCGAGATATATAAGCCGCTTCCGTCTTCGCAGAATAGGTAAACTAAATAAAAGCCCTTCTGAGGAGTGTCGGTTACTGTTTTATCGAGAATTGCCACCCAGGGCACGTTGGTCCATACCCCTTTGCCAGCACTACCTTTTACCAAGTGACGATCAGATGTTCCAAGAATATTGTTTATGGTTTTTGGAAATTCTGAGCGCAAAAACTCAGCTAGGGCATTTCCAGCAAACGGGTTGGATTCTTTTTCGATTAAATATTCGGATAGGATTTTTTCTAATGCTTGTTTTAGGTTCACTCACAAATCCTTTTGAGGGCTAGCGATAGGTAAAAAAGCGGACTTTTGCGAGCGCAGAGACAGGTTTGTTTAAAAGACAATGGTGTTGCACCAATTCACTAAGTAGCAACTGGCCAGCTAGATAGCCACCGACCATAAGCATTCCCATTGCAAACGGCAAGCACGCTTATGCAGCACGGCGCCTCACCCCTCCTGCGCCCGATAAGCCCCTGGCGTTAACCCCGTCCATTTCTTAAACGCCCGATGAAACGCCGAAGGCTCGGAGAACCCCAGCTGCTCGGCAATATCCTGAATCGCCAGTTCGTCGCGGCCCAGGTGATAGATGGCCAGGTCGCGGCGCAGGTGGTCTTTCAACTCCTGAAAACTCGAGCCTTCCTCGCGCAGGTGGCGGCGTAGGGTTTGCGGGCTCATATGCAGTTGCTGCGCGACTGCTTCGAGATCCGGCCAGTTGCTGCAGTCGCGACCCAGTTGGCGGCGGATCTGGCTGATCAGGCTGTCGCCGCCGTCGGGGCGGGACAGCAGGTCGGCGGGGGAGTGCAGGAGGAACTGCTTGAGCGTGCGTTCGTCCTGTAGCAGCGGCATGCTCAGGTAGCGGGCATGGAACAACAGGCTGGTACGCCCGGCGGAAAAACGCCGGCTACAGGGAAACAGCAATTCGTATTCGGCCGCATGGGCAGGTTCGGCGTAGGTGAAGGTGGCTTCTTCCAGGCGGATGCGCTGGCCGATCAGCCAACTGCCGAGGCGATGCCAGATCACCAGCAGGCTTTCCACCAGGAAATGATCCGGGTCGCAGAGCATCGAGTGGTCCACCGACAGGCGTGCCCAGTCGCCTTCGTGGCTCAGGGCGATATTTGGTGCATCGGGGAACAGGCTATAGAACAGGGCGCCACGGCCGAGGGCTTTTTCCAGCGAATGGCAGTGGATGATGGCGTGGCACATCATGGCGAAGGTGCCGCGCTTGCTGCGCTGTGGGCCGAAGCCCAGGTACTCGTCGTCGAGGCTTTCCCAGAGCAGTTGCAGCAGGCAGGCGAACTGTTCCGGGGCGACCCGTGCTCGCGGTTCTTCGAGCAGGGCTGGCTGGATACCCGCCTGGCGCAGCAGCGCCGCACAGTCGTGGCCCTGACGCTCGGCCCCGCGCAAGGCGGCGCGGACAAAATGGCTGGCGATGGTACGTTCGCGCATAACTGCTCCTTGACGTTGCGCGATGGTAGGCAGCTTGGGTTGCCGAGGACAAGGCGGATTCAAGCTTTAGGCGAGGGGGATTGCGCCAAGTTTTACGTTTGCGATAGCGCTTTCAGGGCCGCTGTCACCTCATCCACCGGCAACGGCTTGGCATACAGGTAGCCCTGTACTTCGGCGCAACCCAGGCGCCGCAGCTCATCGGCGGTACGCTCGTCCTCCACGCCTTCGGCGAGGGTCTTCAACCCCAGCGACTGGGCCATATGCAGGATGGCAGTGACCAGGGTGATGCCGTCGCTGGTATTGGTCAGGTCGCGGATGAAAGATTGGTCGATCTTCAGCTTGTCCACCGCCAGGCGGCGCAGGTAGGCCAGGCTGGAATAGCCGGTGCCGAAGTCATCGATCGACAGCATCACCCCCAGGGCCTTGAGCCGCTGCACGGCGACCAGCACCTGCTCGGTGTCATCGATCAGGCTCGATTCGGTCAGTTCCAGTTCCAGCGCCGAGGCGGGCAGGCCGCTGGCGGCGAGAGCGGCGATCACCACCTGTTCGATATTGCCCTTGTGCAGTTGCAGGGGTGACAGATTGACCGCGATCCGCGGAATCGACAGCCCTTCCCGGCGCCAGGCCATGGCCTGATGGCAGGCCTGGTGAATGACCCACTCGCCGATGGGAATGATCAGCTGGCTTTCTTCGGCCACCGGAATGAAGCGCATCGGCAGCACTAGGCCCCACTCCGGATGCTGCCAACGCACCAGCGCCTCGGCGCCGACGACGCGGCCGCTGTGCAGGTCGAATTGCAATTGAAAGTGCAGCAGCAGCTGCTGGCGCTCCAGGGCATGGCGTAAGCCATTGATCAGGTTGAGCCGTTCGACCATTTCAGCATTCATGGCCGCGTCATAGAAACGCCAGGCCCGGTTATTGTCGCCCTTGGCCTTGTACATGGCCGTTTCGGCGTTGCGCAGCAGGGTTTCGAAATCCTGCCCGTCGCTCGGCGCCACGGCGATACCGATGGTGGCCGAGACGCTGATGCTATGGCCAAGAACGCTGAAGGGGTGGGCCAACTGAGTGGCGATGGTCTCCGGCACGGCGGCGATTTCTTCGGTGTCTTCCATGTCGGTCAGGAGGATGACGAACTTGTCGCCGCCCGGACGACAGATGGTGTCGGTGCTGTGTACGCAATGCTGCAGACGGTCGGCGACACCGCGCAGCAGATTGTCGCCAAAGGAATGGCCGAGCGAGTCGTTGATCAGCTTGAAGCGATCGAGGTCGAGATAGAGCAACGCCACATGGGTGCGATCACGGGCGGAGGCGGTCAGTGCCTGCTCGGTGCGATCCTGCAGCAGGGTCAGGTTGGGCAGACCGGTGAGACCGTCGTAGAACGCCAGCACCTCGACCCGTTGCTCGGCCGCCTCGCGCTCGGCGATTTCGACGCTCAGGCGCTCATAGGGCGCACGCACGCTGGAGACGAACACCACGCGGTAGATGAAGCAGTAGGCGATGACTTTGTAGACGTGGCCGAGCAGGCTGAAGAGGTCGTTGACGTTGCTATAGGCGGTAAAGCACAGCTCGGAGAGAATCGACAGCAATACCGCTACCAGCATGCCTTGGGTATCGTAGGGCTGCTCCTCGCTTTGCAGCCGGTTGAAGCGCAGGGCGGCCACCACCAGCAGGGCGATGATCAACCATTCCATGACGATCTTGAATGGGGTCAGTCCGGAACCGGCAATGAAGGTGCGTGGCCACAGGTGTGGGAAGCCCAGTTGCAGCACGTAGACTCCGCCCACCAGCAGCAGCGCCGCTGCCAGCAACAGATAACGGCTGTTCGCCGAAGCCAGCGGTTGCCAGGGCCGAAAGGCGATGACCAGCAGGGTTGCGGCCGCCACCAGACGCGCGGCCAGCCAGAAATTGATGGCTTTTTCCACCGAGGCCGGGGTGACGAAGATCGGCATGCCGAGGTAAGACAGCGCGTGGGCGAAATCCAGCAGGCCGACGGCGAGAAAGCCGCAGGCCAGCACGATCAGGTTGGCCGGTCGCTCCGGGCGATAGGCGTGCCA
>CAMPJN010000101.1 GCA_946886875.1 uncultured Pseudomonas sp. | reverse complement strand
AGCCGCAGGCCAGCACGATCAGGTTGGCCGGTCGCTCCGGGCGATAGGCGTGCCAGCTGACGGCGAATACCAGAATGGCCACGGCCACCGCGAAGGACTCGGTTATGGTGTGCAGCGCAACCGGAAACCAGGCGATGTCCAGCCACTGCTTGGCCTCCGGCGGCAGCATCCAAACCGCCAGCAGCAACAGCGAGAGTCCACCGAGCAGCAGAGTCGGCAAACGATGGTTGAAAGGGGAGGTGTGGAGCGACGATTGTTTGGACATGCCTGTCTCGCCGATAAATGGGCGTAAGAAACCCTAGTAAGTATAGGGTTTTTTGGTTTATTGACACGTCCCTGCCACTAAATGCCTGGAGCGAGCACGGGCTGACCGAATGGGTCAATCGAGCCTGAGCGCATGGGTCATTGAGCCGACGGGGCGACGGCGCCTAACCTGCGGGACGACTCATCAGGGAGCGACTCCGTCATGCAGCGCAATATTTTCGACACTGAACACACCATGTTCCGCGATGCATTCGGCGCTTTTTTGCGCAAGGAAGTGCTGCCTTATCAGGATCAGTGGGAAGAGGCCGGGATGGTCAGCCGCGAGCTGTGGAAAAAGGCCGGCGAGATGGGCTTTCTGCTGCCTTGGGCGGATGAGCAATACGGCGGCGCCGGGCTCAAGGATTTCCGCTACGAGCAGATCATGTGCGAGGAGTTGGCCAAGATTAACGAGGCGGGCTTTATGCTGCCGCTGCACTCGGCGCTGTGCGGCCCCTATATCGCCGAATACGGTAACGCGGAGCAGAAGGCGCGCTTTATGCCGGGCATCGTCAGCGGCGAGACCATTCTCGCGGTGGCGATGACCGAGCCCAGTGCCGGTTCCGACCTGGCCGGTATGCGCACCACTGCGGTGGACAAGGGCGACCACTTTGAGCTCAACGGCTCCAAGGTGTTTATCTCCAACGGCATCCTGGCCGACCTGGTGATAGTCGCGGCCAAGACCGACCCGGCCAACAAGCACGCCATGGGCCTGTTTCTGGTCGAGCGCGGCATGCCCGGTTTCGAGCGCGGCACGCCGCTGAAAAAGCTCGGCATGAAGAGTCAGGACACCGCCGAACTGTTCTTCAACAAGGTCAAGGTGCCCAAGGAAAACCTCTTGGGCGACGCCAAGGGCGGTTTTCTCTACCTGATGAACATGCTCGCCCAGGAACGCCTGACCAATGCCTGCGGCGCGGTGGCCGGCGCCGAAGCGGCGCTGCAGGTGACGCTCGATTACGTGCGCGAGCGCAAGGCTTTCGACCGGCCGATCTCGCACTTCCAGAACACCCGCTTCAAGCTGGCCGAGATGCGCACCCAGATCGACGTGGCCCAGGTCTTCGTCGACCGCTGTGTGATGGACCACAACCAGAAGAAACTCACCCCGGAAGTGGCCGCCGAGGCCAAGTTGTTCACCACCGAGCTGCTCGGCAAAGTGGTCGACGAAGGCGTGCAGTTGCACGGCGGCTGGGGCTATATGTGGGAATACCCGATCTGCAAGATGTACGCGAATGCGCGCATCCAGCGCATCTTCGCCGGCACCTCGGAGATCATGAAAGAGATCATCAGCCGCGGCATGAAGTTGTAGGGCGGGTGCAACCCGCCATTCGGCTTCCCTGAGTCAAAGGAGACCGCTATGTCCACTGCCATGGGCGCCATAGACGCCTGGGCCCAGCCCGCCAACGGCCGTGCGCGCCAGCTGCTGCCGGAAGTCGTTCGGCTGTTCGAGAAGTCCGGTTCCGCCCATCTGCTCGATGAGCCCTTGAGCCCGGAGCAGACGGTAGTGCAGATGGATCAGGCCGGGGTGGAAAAACTCATGCTCGCCGCTTGGTGCCGGCCCGAGGGCTGGGTGTTTAGCAACGATGAGATAGCCGAATACAGCCGCGCCTATCCAGAGCGCTTCGTCGGCGTCGCCACTGTCGACCTGAGCAAGCCGCTGGCGGCGGTGCGCGAGCTGGAACGGGCGGTCAATGAATTGGGCTGCAAAGCACTGCGCATAGTGCCCTGGCTATGGAAGTTGCCGCCCAACCACCGCCTGTATTACCCGCTCTATGTGAAATGCATCGAACTGGATATTCCGTTCTGCACCCAGGTCGGCCATACCGGCCCGCTGATGCCCTCGGAAACCGGGCGGCCGGTGCCTTATCTGGACGAGGTGGCGCTGGATTTCCCCGAGCTGCGCATAGTCGCCGGGCATATCGGCCACCCCTGGACCGACGAGATGATCGGCGTGGCCTGGAAGCACGATAACGTCTATATCGATACCTCGGCCTACCTGCCGCGTTATTACCCGGCGCAGCTGCTGCAGTTCATCCAGAGTTACGGTCAGGACAAGGTGCTGTTCGGTTCCAACTTCCCGCAACTGTCGCTGCAGCGCTGCATGACCCAGGTTGGCGAGCTGGGGCTGAGCGCCGAGGTGCAGGCCAAGTTTCTTCACGGCAATGCCCGGCGGGTGTTCAAGCTCTGAAGCTCTTGAGGCCTTTGTAGCCCGGATGCAATCCGGGAACGTTGTAACAGGCGCCATAGCTGCCCCGAATTGCATCCGGGCTATATGCCAAACGCTAATTCGCATCAAGGAATCGTTATGAACGGCCCGCTGTCCTCGCTGAAGATCCTCGATTTTTCCACCTTGTTGCCGGGGCCATTCGCCTCCTTGCTGCTCGCCGATATGGGCGCCGAGGTGCTGCGCGTGGAGTCGCCGAGCCGGATGGATCTGGTGCGGGTGTTGCCGCCCTACGACGGCGGCGTTTCCGCCAGCCATGCCTACCTCAACCGCAACAAGCGTAGTATCGCTCTGGACTTGAAACAGGCCGAGGCGGTGGCGCTGGTCAAACAGCTGGTGCTGGAATATGACATCGTTCTCGAGCAGTTCCGTCCCGGGGTGATGGACAAACTGGGGGTCGGCTATGAGGCGCTCAAGGCGATCAACCCCCGGCTGATCTATGTATCGATCACCGGCTATGGCCAGACCGGGCCCTACCGGGATCGCGCCGGCCATGACATCAACTACCTGGCCCTAGCCGGCGTCGCCAGCTACACCGGGCGCCGCGACAGCGGGCCGTTGCCGCTGGGTATCCAGGCCGCTGATATCGCCGGCGGTTCCCTGCACGGGGTGATCGGCCTGCTGGCCGCGGTGATCCAGCGCCAAGCGACGGGGCAGGGCCAGCAAGTCGATATCAGCATGACCGATTGCGCCTTCAGCCTGAACGGCATGGCCGGCGCCGGTTTTCTCGCCGCCGGGGTCGAGCCGCAGATGGAGACTCAGGCGCTTAACGGCGGCAGCTTCTACGACTACTACCGCAGCCGCGACGGTCGTTGGTTCGCGGTGGGCAGCCTGGAACCGCAATTTATGCAGCAGTTCTGCGCCGCCATCGGCCGCCCCGAGCTGGCGTCGCGTGGGCTGTCGACCAAACCGGATGAGCAGCGTGCACTTAAGCGGGAAATCGAGATCGAGTTCGAAAAACGCGATTTCGCCGAGTGGAGCCAGCTGTTCGCTGAGTTGGATGCCTGCGTGGAGCCGATGCTTAATCTGTCTGAGGCGGTCGAGCATCCTCAGCTCAAAGCCCGTCAGCTGGTCACCACGGTGCCGCGCGGCGACCAGGCGCCGCAGCAGCAGATCGCCTGCCCGATCAAGTTCTCCGCCGGTTTGCCGGCCCCTCGGCATATAGGTGCGGCGCTGGGGCAACATACCGATCAGGTACTGGCCGAACTGGGCCTTTCGGCCAAACAGATAGCCGAGCTTAGGGCGACAGGAGTCGTCGCTTAAGCGCGACAGGCCTGTCAGGCCGTGAGCTGAATTAAAGGCGCAACGCAGCCAGCACCTCGGTAGTCCAACAGATACTCGCAATAAGGTGCGTTTTCCGGCATAAGCCTGGGGCATTCGCTCGCTGAGGCCGTTCGGGAACAGAAAACATGTATCACGGTGAAAAATTCAACGCCTGGACTCATCTGGTCGGCGCTGTGCTGGCCTGTATTGGTGCGGTCTGGCTGCTGGTATTGGCAAGCCTGGACGGCGAACCGCGCAAGATCGTCAGCGTGGCGATCTACGGCCTTACCTTGATTCTGCTCTACAGCATCTCGACGCTCTACCACAGCTTGCAAGGCCGGGCGAAGGTGGTCATGCGTAAGCTCGATCATCTTTCGATATATCTGCTGATAGCCGGCAGTTATACCCCGTTCTGTCTGATCACCCTGCATGGTGCCTGGGGTTGGTGGCTGTTCGGGATAGTCTGGGGCTTGGCGGTGATCGGTATGCTGCAGGAGATCAAGCCGCGCTCGGAGGCCCGGGTGCTGTCCATTGTCATCTATGCAGTGATGGGCTGGATCGTGCTGGTGGCGGTCAAACCACTGATCGCCGCGCTGGGCACGACGGGCTTCGCCTGGCTGGCCGGCGGCGGGGTGCTCTATACCGTGGGGATCATCTTTTTTGCCTACGACAGCCGTTTTCGTCACTGGCATGGCATCTGGCATCTGTTCGTGATGGCCGGCAGCCTGATGCACTTCGTCGCGGTGCTGCTTTACGTTATTTAGTACGCTTGTGCAATTCTCCCCTTTTCTGAACTGGCCGGCACGGGCACTATTAGCCGCCGGTCCAATAGGGGCCTGTCGGGCTTGTACGCAGTAGAACAGGGGTAAGCCCGACACTCTCCTAAGCAACATTGGCCGCCATAAAAAATAAAAAACACAGGGAGGTCGCATGCACGTCAGTTCTTTTGGTTCCTCGATGGCTCGCTGGCAGGCGCGGATGCGTCTGGTGGCACTCTTGGTAGTTGTTGGCCTTAGCGGCATAACCGCAACGGCGGTACTGGCCCAGGCCGATGCAGCCTCTGGCGCCCCGGCAGCTGCCAGCGTTGTGACTCCTGCACAATCCGCCCCAGCCGCAACGGCGCCGAGCCTGAGCAGCCCGCTACTCGCCGAGACGCAACCTTTCGGCGTTCGCGAAATGTTCAGCCAGGCCGACTGGGTGGTGAAGTCGGTGATGATTTTTCTATTCTTTTGCTCGTTGCTGACCTGGGCGGTGCTGTTCGAGAAGCTGTTCGTCTTCGCCCGCGCCCGGCGCGCCAACAATCGTTTTCTCGATGCCTTCCGTAAGGGCGAACTGGAGCGTTTGGATCCTGTGGCCAGCAATAGCGCCATGGCCCGCATGTGGCAGGTCAGCCAGGCCGAACTCAAACACTTCGGTCGCAATCGTAATCAGGACGCCAGCGCCGATCAGATCAACCGCCTGTTGCAGCGTATGTCCCTGACTTCGAGCATCGTTCAGGAGCGCGATCTGGCGCGTTTGGGCAGCATGATGGGGGTGTTGGCGACCATAGGTGCCACTGCGCCGTTTATCGGCTTGTTCGGCACCGTCTGGGGCATTCTCAACAGCTTCGCCAATATCGCCACGATGAAGTCGTCCAGCCTGGCGATTGTCGCGCCTGGTATCGCCGAGGCCTTGTTGGCTACCGCGCTGGGGCTGTTTGCCGCTATCCCCGCGGTAATGATCTTCAACAAGTTCGCCCGGGACATTAACGGCTTCGTCGGCGCATTGGATAACTTCTCGGCGGAGATGATCGCAGCGATGTCGCGCAAGCTGGACGAGGTGCACTGAGCATGAGCATCCAGTTCAATTCCGGCCCCATGGTCAAACGCCACAACTATCAACAGAACGCCGAAATGAACATCACGCCCTTCGTCGATGTGATGCTGGTGCTGTTGATCATCTTTATGGTCGCCGCGCCGTTGGCCACCGTCGATGTGCCGGTGGACCTGCCGAGCAATGCCGCGACGCCGACCCCGCCGCCGACCAACCCGCTGTACATCAGCGTGCAGGCCGATGGTCTGTTGTATGTCCAGGAACAAAGCGTAGCGCTCGCCGAACTGGCTGAGGTGGTGCGCGGCGCCACCGGCAATCGGTTGGATACCCGGCTGTTTCTGCGCGGTGACCAGGCGGTGGATTACGGCACCCTGATGCGGGTAATGAACAGTCTGCAGAAGGCCGGTTACAGCCAGATCAGTCTGGTGGCAGCGCAAGAGCTGACGCCCTGATGGCTGGCCATCGGATCGAGGTTCAATGGCCGATCCGCCTGCTGGTTATTCTGGTTTCCCTGGCGTTGCACGGCGCTTTGCTGATCTGGCTGCTAAGCGCCAACCTAAGCCAGTCGCTGCCTGAGCCGACGCAAGCGATTGCCGTGCAGATGGTTGAGCTGCCAGTGCCTGTGCCGGAACCAGAGCCAGAGCCAGAGCCGGAGCCGGAGCCAGAACCGCCGCAGCCGGAGCCCATTCCTGAGCCGGAACCAGAGCCTGCGCCGCCGCCCCCGGTTAAACCGCCAGTGGTGAAGAAGGCCGCGCCGCCCCCGCGCGCGCCGAGCAAAGCCGCCGGCCCGCCGGTACATTCGTTCGGTGCGAATAACGATTGGGCCGCGCCGTCCACACCGGCGGCGTCCCCAGCCAGCAGCCGTGGCCGCCAAGTCCCGTCGGGCTATGCCGATACGGTGAAGAATCGGGTGATCGCTAATCTCAAACGTCCGGAAGGTGCGGTTTACAAGCCACCACCCGGCTATAAGGGCGACCCGGCCGATCTCAAGAGGAAGTGCTTTATCTCCTATGAGATCACCCTGGACAGCAGCGGCAGGATGCTCTCCTACGAGATCGACCCCTGCGGCGATCCGTTGCTGGATGCCGCTGCCGAACAGGCCGTGCTCAAGGCGGGGCCGTTTCCGCCGCCGCCCAATCAGGGTGCTACGCGCTACACCGTGTACGGCACGGCTATTTTCATCAAATGACCCGGAGTCAGGCATCTATGTCGGTTTCTTTGTATTCGCGAATGGCCTTGCTGGTTGCCCTGGGCGCCACGCTTGTGGCCTGTACCACGCCGGAGCCGGTCGCTAAGCCAGTCGCGCCGCCGGTCCAGCCGCGGGCAATTAGCCTGGCCAGTTTCGACTGCGTCGATGGGTTGCCCGCAGTGCATCGGCAGATCTGCGCCAGCGAGGCGTTGTCTCGCTTGGACAAACAGGTGATAGAACAGTATCGCGACCGCCTGCGCGGCCTGGATCTACCCGGCGCCTTGCTGTTGGAGGCCAATCAGCGGCAATGGCTGCTGAGCAGGGCGGGGCAATGCCCGCTGGCCGGCGCCGCCGATGCGCAGGACTGCCTGATTGCCATGTACCGGCAGCGTGCCGACGATCTGGCCAATTGGCCCGAGGCGCAGCCGGCGTCCCAGCAAAGCGCCCATGGCTTATCCGCCTACGCCGAGTTCAGGCTGGCGGATAGCCGCGATGCCAGCCTCTGTGAGTCGGTGAAAACCGCCCTGAACCAGGATTTGCAACGCAACGGTTTTCCCGTGCCGGCGCGCTTGCCGGGGGCCACGGCCCTGGCCGGCAGCCATGGCCCGGCCGCCAGTGTCGAGCTCGCAGGGCAGCGGCTCAGCGTCGAGCTTTACGATGCTGGACCCTATGCCGGTTATCAACTGCGCGCACGCGGGCTCAGCCGCAATGGCCAGCGGATCATGGACGACAGCACTTTGCCGCGCTGGGTGGCGGAGCTGCCCAACTACGGCGGGCGTGCCCACGTCTCCTCGTCGCAGACCCGCGACTACGGTGCTATCGATATCTTTCGCCTGGGCGGCCGGGAGCTGGTGCTGGTCAATGAGACCTGGGGTTTCTATTCGCCAGCGGCCCGCGGCGAATCGGCCTATGCCGGGCTCTATGCCCTGGATAGCCAGGGTCTGAAACCCTTGTGCCTGTATCAGAGTTACCTGACCCCGCCCCGTAGCAACACCTTGGCCGGCTTGCCGGCGTTCGCCGCGCTGCAAACCGAGTTGAACACCCTGGTCGGCGATCCGTCAGCCGAGGTTGCCCAGCATGAGCGCCTCGACAATGCCCAGAGCCTCAAGGAAAGGCAGTGGACACTACTCAATATGCCGCTGCTGGGCGTTCAGGAGCTGCAGGCTTACGGGCGCGAAGGGGCCATCCGTCAGCGTCATGACGACAGCCTGAATCGACTATTCGACTGGTCCGAGCGCAACCTCGACAACAAGCTGTTCTATCGCCGCTTGTTGCCGATGCTGCAACCGGCGCACAGCGAACTGCAGCAGCTGTTCAGCGATCAGGGCTTGGACTCGACACAGGCAAGCACGGCTGCCGATCTGCTGCTGCACGAAAGCCTGGCCCGAGCCAGCGAGTACCTGGCCATACCGGCGCCGGCCCCGGAGGCGCCGCTGCCGCCCCACGCCGACTATCGCCCACGCTACGCCATCGCGCCGACACCGGGCGACCTGGAGCGGGGGCGTAATTTCGCCACCTTGCACAGCGTATTGCTGAATAACGCGCCAGCCCATGTGGTGAATGATTTCATTACCTACGAAACCGAGAACCTCGGCGAGCGCCGCGGGCTCAGCATGGATGGCAGCCCGGCGCCGATGGCGGCGGTGCAGAACCCGGAAAATCTGGAACTGTTGTTGCGCAGCGATTTCGATGCCAACCAGAGCAATGCCTGGGGCAAGACCGCATTGATGGCGGCGGCGCAGCTCAATCAAGCGGACAGCGTGCGCCTGTTGCTCAGCAACGGTGCCGATGTGCACAGCCAGACCCGCATGCTTCCCGGTACCGGTGTGGGCGGCGTGGAGCGCCGCGAAGCCGCTCAGCCGCGGCAGACGGCGCTGCTGATTGCGGCCAGGCAAGCGGACGCGCCGGTGATCGAAGCCCTGCGCGCTGGCGGGGCGCTGCGCCAGGAATGGACGGGCTATGCGCAGCAGGTCTGCACCGCCTTGGGCAGCAATCCGCAACTGACCAGCGCCGCGCGCGAGCAGCTGCAACCGACGCTATGCGGGACTTACAGCCCAGCGCCCAAGCAGGCGCTGCAACAGTCCGTGCAGTTGATAGAGCGTCCGGTGGTGAATCTGTTTGCCCGCCATTACGAGCTGACGCCCCAGGTGTTTAGCGTGAAGATCCGCCAGATTGCCATCAACCTCGGCATGGTTGCGATGCGTCGCGGCAAGGTCAGTATCATCGGTCCCTTGACCCTGGTGTTCTCCGACCTCGCTGGCAATAACCCGCAGCTGCTGAAATTCGATCTGGGCCTGCCGGTGTCGTCCGGCGCTGCAGTGGTGAATAACCATAAGGTGATGCGCACCGAGCAGGGTCTGGTACTGAGCACCGACTTCGATCAGCAACGCAACGATGTCGAGGGCACCTGGCGACTGTTGTTCGACGCCGCCGCAGCCCAGGGTTTAACCCCGGCCAATCAGGGTTATGTGGTGATCCACGACAGCGAGAGAAGCGAATACCAGCTGGTGGTAAGGCGTTAGAACGCCGAACTACTCGAGGCGCTGTTCCCCGGTAAAACTTAAGGTCTCCTTGCAGCGCCGGCAGAAATAACGCCGGCCTTTACCGACCAGGGAGTGGCGTTGAGCGGAGAAGGGGAACTCGCCCTGCGGACAGCTGCAGCGATAGATAAAGCGGCTGGCCAGGCGGCGCTTGACCGCATAGGTGTGGCAACGGTTCGGCGTCAGCTGATAGACGCCGCGCATGATCAGCTGCCATTCCTCGCCGTGGGGCTGGATCTTCAGGCCGAACAATTGATGGGCGATCAGGTGGGCGACTTCATGGGGTACGGTCTGCTTGAGGAAGTCGTCGCGATTTTCCCGGTACAACTGCGGATTGAAGCGCAGCTTGTTTTCCGTGAGATGTGCCACTCCGGCCTTTTGGCCACGTAGCTTGAAGCTGATCTCGGCACGAGCAAAGGTTCGTTTGAAGAAGCTTTCCGCCTGCTGATAGCAGGCTTCGACGTGGGCGTGGAGCTGTTCGGGCATGGGATTTTGGCTGGTGGACTGAGCGCGTAAGTATGCCGCAAGCGCCGGCGCGAAGCAGTTACCGTTCGCCGGGTTCGTCCTGCGGGCGCTGCTCCTGAGTGCCGTAGCTCTGGTCCTGTTGCACGCTGCGCTGGTAGGTGGGGTCCAGCATCAGCATCCAGAACAGAATCATCCCGACCAGCAGATTGACCATCACCAGCAAGCCCACGCCCCAGCTCGACACTGCGTAGAGAGAGGCCTGTCGATAGCAGATGTGCATGAACTTCGGCAGGCCGACATACAGCAGATAGCTGGCGTGCAGACCGGCCAGCAGCAATACCGTGATGGCGATCCAGCGCGTCGGGTAGAGCGCGCCGAGCCCGGCGATAAAGAACGGCGTGCAGACATAGGCGATAAAACCCACACACTGGTTGTAAGTGGGGCGGGCCTCGAAGGTGCGCGACATCCAGCGCAGAAAAGCGCCCATGACGAATACGCCGGCCACGATGGTCAGGTACAGCAACAGGCTCAATTGCAGCGCGCTGAAAGTCTCCAGGCGGATACGTTCGTCCTCGACCAGGCTCCAGCCGACTAAGCGGGTGCCAATAAACAGGCAGACGGCAGGGAGCAGGGCGAAGAGCAGAAGGTAGGCGAGGTGACCGGAGCTGCTGCGGGCCTCTTCGCGGCCTATCTCGACCCAGGCGCGCTCTGGGCTGGTCAACAGGGTAAGGAAGTGGGTATTCATGGGAGTCTCCATCTGCCGTCGACGCAGTCGGCGATGAAGTTTCGAACGGTGCAGCGGGGCGGGGGTTCCATGTAATTGCGCTAAGCAAACGTAGATACCGTCTTGAGCCTCACCTCGCAATAGCAAGCGCCGGATCGAACGGT
>CAMPJN010000100.1 GCA_946886875.1 uncultured Pseudomonas sp. | reverse complement strand
GAGATGAAGCGAGGAGAAAAATGGCGCAGCGGACGGGACTCGAACCCGCGACCCCCGGCGTGACAGGCCGGTATTCTAACCGACTGAACTACCGCTGCGCGTAACCTCAAAAGCGAGTTTGGTGGGTGATGACGGGATCGAACCGCCGACCCTCTGCTTGTAAGGCAGATGCTCTCCCAGCTGAGCTAATCACCCTTCACTCTCGAAGTGGGGCGCATTCTAGAGAGCCAACCCAACCTTGGCAAGCACTGATTTAAAAATTTTCTATCGGTGTGCCAAAGGCTTAGCGCAGGCTTGGCCTCAGCCGCCAAGGGGGGAATAATGCGCGCTTTGCGTTAACGGCCATACCGCGAGCGGCATGTCTTAAACGTCTCTCGCGGCATAGCCGCTTCCTTTACCCGTCGCTGCGCGCCACTTCTCCCCCAGGGAGAGGTTCTTAGGATGCGCCGCTTAGCGACTTTCACCTGGAGTGTCATCCCCTCATGTGGTTTCGTAACCTGCTGGTCTATCGCCTCACCCAGAACATCCCTTTCGATGCCGAGGCTCTCGAAGCAGCATTGGCGGCCAAGCCGGCGCGCGCCTGCGCCAGCCAGGAGCTGACCACCTATGGTTTTATCGCCCCGTTCGGCAAAGGCGGCGATGCGCCGCTGGTGCATGTCAGCGGCGACTTTCTGCTGATCGCCGCGCGCAAGGAAGAACGCATCCTGCCCGGCAGCGTGGTGCGCGATGCGCTGAAGGATAAGGTCGACGAGATCGAGGCCGAGCAGATGCGCAAGGTCTACAAGAAGGAACGCGACCAGCTCAAAGACGAGATCGTACAGACCTTCCTGCCGCGCGCCTTTATCCGCAAATCGGCTACCTTCGCCGCCATCGCGCCTAAGCAGGGCCTGATCCTGGTCGACGCCTCCAGCCCCAAGCGCGCCGAAGACCTGCTCTCCACCCTGCGCGAAGCCATCGGCTCGCTGCCGGTGCGACCGCTGACCGTGAAGATCGCACCGGGCGCCACCATGACCGATTGGGTCAAGACGCAAAAAGCCGCCGACGACTTCCATGTACTGGACGAGTGCGAACTGCGCGATACCCACGAAGACGGCGGCGTGGTGCGTTGTAAGCGTCAGGACCTGACCGGCGACGAGATCCAGTTGCACATGACCTCGGGCAAACAGGTCACCCTGCTGTCCCTGGCCTGGCAGGACAAGCTGTCGTTTATGCTCGACGACAAACTGGTGATCAAGCGCCTGCGCTTCGAAGACCTGCTACAGGATCAGGCCGAACAGGACGGCGGCGACGACGCCCTCGGCCAACAGGACGCCAGCTTCACCCTGATGATGCTGACCCTGGTCGACTTCCTCCCAGCACTGTTCGAAGCCCTCGGCGGCGAAGAGATTCCGCAGGGGATTTAAGCGCCATCGCAGCGACAAAAAAACCGCTCAATGAGCGGTTTTTTTGTGCTTGAAACCGGGCGACTTGTAGCCCGAATGAAATCCGGGGAGCGATGTTAGGTAGCCACCGCTGCCCCGGATTGCATCCGGCCTACCAAAGCGCTTGCCGAGTTACATCCGAACTAACGCAGCTCGCCACGCAATTCGGCCACCTGCGCCTGCAATACCTGGCGCTTGGCTGTCTCGGCGGCGATAGGCGCGCCCGCGACCAAGGTGATCCGCGACCACAGCCGCTTGAACAAGCCCTTGTGCGGGTCGCGGCTGAAGAAGCTGCCCCACAGACCTTGCAGGGCCATGGGGATCACCGGCACCGGGTTTTCCTCGAGGATGCGCTCCACGCCATTCTTGAATTCGTTGATCTCGCCGTCGGCGGTCAACTTACCCTCGGGGAAGATGCACACCAGCTCGCCATTGCGCAGGTACTCGGCAATCTTCTTGAAGGCCGCCTCGTAGATCAGCATATCTTCGTTGCGCCCGGCAATCGGTACGGTGCCGGCGGTGCGGAAGATGAAGTTGAGCACCGGCAGGTTGTAGATCTTGTAGTACATGACGAAACGGATCGGCCGGCGCACCGCCCCGCCGATCAGCAAGGCATCGACGAAGGACACATGGTTGCACACCAGCACCGCCGGGCCTTCGTCAGGAATGGCGTCCAGACCTTTGTGCTCGACCCGGTACATCGAGTGGCCGAGCAGCCAGATCATGAAGCGCATGCTGAATTCGGGAACGATCTTGAAGATGTAGGTGTTGACCGCGATATTCATCAGCGACACTGCTAGGAACAGCTGCGGAATCGACAACTCGGCGACACTCAGAAACAGGATCGAGACGATTGCCGAAATCACCATGAACAGCGCATTGAGAATATTGTTGGCGGCGATCACCCGCGCCCTTTCATGCTCGACGGTGCGCGACTGGATCAAGGCATACAGCGGCACTATATAAAAGCCGCCGAATACACCGATGCCGAGAATCGATCCGAGAATCCACCAGGCCTGGGGTTGACTGAGCACGGCCAGCCAATCATGGGCCAGCTCGGCGTGCGGGAACCCGCCCGAATGCCACCAGAGCATGATGCCGAACAGGGTCAGGCCCGCGGAACCGAATGGCACCAGGCCGATTTCCACCTTATGCCCGCTCATCCGTTCGCAGAGCATCGAGCCCAGGGCGATACCGACGGAAAACACGGTGAGAATCAGGGTCACCACGCTTTCGTCGCCGTATAGCCACTCTTTGGCGTAGGCGGGAATCTGCGTCAGGTAGATGGCGCCGAGAAACCAGAACCAGGAGTTGCCGACCAGCGAGCGCGACACCGCCGGGCGCTGACCCAGACCGAGTTTCATGGTCAGCCAGGACTGACGGAAGATGTTCCAGTCCAGCTGCAACTCCGGCAGCCCCGCCGCTGCTGGCGGAATCGCGCGACTGGCCAGATAACCGAGCACCGCCACCACCACGATGGAACTGGCGACTATGCTGGCATAGGCGCTGCTGGCCATCATGATGCCGGCGCCTATGGTGCCGGCGAGAATCGCCAGAAAGGTGCCCATTTCCACCAGGGCATTGCCACCGACCAGCTCCTCTTCGTGCAGGTGCTGCGGCAGGATCGAATACTTCACCGGACCGAACAACGCCGACTGGGTGCCCATGGCGAACAGCACCAGCAGCATCAGCGGCAGGTTGTTCAGCAACACACCGGCGGCGCCGGTAAGCATTATCAGGATCTCGGCGAATTTGATTTTGCGGATCAAGCCGTCCTTGGCGAACTTCTCGCCAAATTGCCCGCCGAGGGCCGAGAACAGGAAGAACGGCAGGATAAACAGCAGGGCACAGAGGTTGACCAGCAGGTGGCGGTCGGCACTCACCGCCAGCTTGAACAGGATCGCCAGGATCAGTGACTGCTTGAAAATATTGTCGTTGAAGGCGCCGAGCAGCTGAGTGACAAAGAACGGCAAAAAGCGTTTTTTGCCGAGCAAGGCGAATTGGGATTGTTCGGTCATCGTCCGTGTACCTGTCCGTAAGGCTGACTGGGGGCGTTGAGCATTGGACTGCAAGATGCCGCAGCAAAGCCACAGGTATCAACGATTTTTGCCGCTATTTCGCGCAGTGTGATGTTCATTGGGCTTGGTGCCTCAGCGCCAACCTACCGGTGGCAAGCCAAACGGACGCTTTGGTAGCCCGGATGCAATCCGGGGGAAAGGTGCTGCGGCCAATACCGCTCCCCGGATTTCATCCGGGCCTAGGGGAGCAGCTGCTCGTTCCCACGTGAACGGTTCGACGCCTCGATGTGGGAACAATCGAAAGTCATCCAATGGTAGCCCGGGTTGAGCGCAGCGATACCCGGGAATCGGCGCCCTGGGTATCGCTGCGCTCAACCCAGGCTACGTGCTGCGCGTTGCTCTTGCCGTGTGGCGGTCGAATACACCGTTTGACCCAACCATGGTCGACCAAAAAACTTGCGCAGGAACATAGGATCTACAAAGTGCGCCGGCGAATCAGAGCGGCAATTGCCCCAATGCCCAGCGCAGGACGAAAAACACCAGAAATCCGCCACCGATGGTCGCCAGCAGATTGCGCGTCAGCGCGGCGATGGCGATGGCAGCCAAACCCGCCAGCAGGTAGGCGTTATCCAAATTGGGAGCCCAGTTCTGACCATCGGGGATCAGCATGCCCGGCACCACGATGGCGGTTAGCACAGCGGTCGGCACGTAATGCAGGCCCTGACGCACCAGCGGCGGGAAGCGCAAATCGGGAAAGGCGAACAGGCTGTAGCGGGTGGCGAAGGTGATCGCCAGCATGCCGAGAATCAGTATCCAGTTTTCCATCAAACGACTTCCTCTTCGACGAGCGCAGCCCGGCGCTCCAGCATTACGCCGACAAGAATGCCGCTGAACGCCGCAGCGAGCAGGCCGAGTTTATAAGGCAGCGCGTGACACACCAGCGCCACTGCGGCGGCAGCCAGCGCCGCGGCTACCTGCGGGCGATTGCGCAGCATGGGCACGACTATGCCGATAAAGGTCGCGAGCATGGCAAAGTCCAAGCCCCAGGCGCCGAGGTTCGGCACGTTCTGGCCAAAGATCACCCCGACCAGGGTGCACAACTGCCAGTTCACATACATCGCCAGGGCCGCGCCGAGGAAATACCAGTGTTTGTTCGGCGAGGCATCCTGCTCGGCATAGCGATGCTGCACTACCGCGTAAGCCTCGTCGGTCAACCAGAACGCCAACGGCAGCCGCCAGCGCGCCGGCAGATGGCGCACGAAGGGTTGCAAGCTGGCGCTGTAAAGCGCGTGACGCAGGTTGACCACCGCCGTGGTCAATAACAGCACCGCCAACCCCACTCCGGCGCCGAGCAAGCTGAGCGCGATAAATTGCGCCGAACCGGCGAACACCAGCAGCGACATGCCGATGGTTTGCCCAACACTCAAACCCGCAGCCCCGGCCAGGCTGCCAAAAATGATGCCGAACGGAATGGCACCGAGCAGCATGGGCAACATGTCACGGGCACCTTGGGTGAATTCTTGCGAGCGGGTCATGGCTAATCCTCCAGACCCGCAAGGCTAGCGTGGCGCGAGAGCGCCGTCTTGAACGATCTTGCGCAGGGGGTGTTCTTGCCGTCAGACGAGCGCCACAGAGCGCCTGGGCTCTGACCTGTAGGTTGGCGCTGAGCGCGGCGAAGCTCAACATGGCTGTTGAAGAATGGATATCTGTGGTGCCGCGTCGAGGCGTCGAACCGTCCGCGTCCAACCATAGCCGGCTGATGACGCGGAGCGTCACAAGATGCATTCCCACGTTGAAGCGGGGGAACGATCAACGAATTCCCCGGATTGCCATCCGGGCTACAGGAGGCGAATAGCGCAAGCCTTGCGATAAGCGCCGGGGCCGATGCCGTAGGTTTGCTTGAACTGTCGAGTCAGGTGGCTCTGATCGGCAAAGCCCAATTGCATGGCGGCCGCCAGCGGCGTGCAGCCGACTTTCAACAAAGCGCGAGCCTGCTCCACCCGGCGCTGCATCAACCAGCTATGCGGCGGCAGGCCGGTGGCACGGCGGAATACCCGGGCGAAATGGAACGGCGACAACCCCACTGCCGCGGCCAGCGCCTCCAACGACGGCGGATCGACGAGATGCGCATTCAATATTTCCTTGGCCCGCGCCACGGCCTGGGGCTCACGTCCCGGGGTAGTGACGGCGGGAATGCGCGCATGCCGCTGAAACAGCAACAATATGGCTTCGCGCCAGGCGGTTTGCTGCTGCAAGGCACTCGCAGGACTGTCCATCAGACGATGCAGGTCACTGAATACCTGGCCCACCGCGGGGTCGTGCAGCACGCTATCGGCAAAGCTGGGCATGCCGCCTTGGCCCAGCTGCAACTCATCCAGAACGCCGGTTATCTGCGTTGTGTCGGGGTAAAACGCGCGGTAACGCCAGCCCTGCTCATGGGCTTTAGAGCAGGAATGCACTTCATCCGGATTGATCAGAATCATGCTGCCGGTCGAGGCTACGTGATCGCTGCCGCGATGCTGGAAACGATGGGCGCCCTGCTCGATTACGGCGAGGACGAAACCCTCATGCACGTGGGGCGAAAAGCGCTGCTCGATAAAGTGCGCATGCAGCAGCTCGACGCCGCCCAACCCAGGGGACTGCCAGAAACGGGTCCGCTCGACGCCCTCTTGCTCCATGGTTCAACCGCTGAAACGCGCCTCCAGTTCCTGCTTGATCGCCGGCCAGTCCTCATCGGTAATGCTGTACAGCACGCTGTCATCCAGACGCCCATCGGCCAGGCGCCGATGATTGCGCAACACGCCTTCGCGCACTGCGCCAAGTTTTTCGATGGCGCGTTGGGAGCGCAGGTTGCTCGCGGCGGTTTTCAGCTGCACGCGCACCAGACGCCAGCTTTCGAAGGCGTGGCGCAGCATCAGGTACTTGATCATGTTGTTCAGGCCGCTGCCGTGCTGGCTGCTGTCCAGCCAGGTCCAGCCGATTTCGGCGGCGGGCAGGCTAGGCATGAAGTCGCCGAAGCGGGTGGTGCCGACCAGTTGCTCGCCGAGACGGATAACGAAGGGCAGTGCCTTGCCCTCGCGCTGCTCGCTCAAACCGCTGCGGTACCAGTCCAGGCGCTGAGCACCATTCATATAGATCAGTTCCTGGCGGTTGGCCTCGGCCAGGGTCACCAACGCTGGAATGTCGGCATCGACCATGGGTTCGATGCGCAGCGCGCCACGTTGCAAGGTAATCAATTGCGGCTTGAACATGGGGTCCCTCCTCCAATTAAGCGCACGCGCGCCACGCTATCAGGGCAGGTGCCCGATCACAATTGCCAAAAAGCATTTTGCACATCCAGGTTCGATTATATTTGCGACCTTGGTCGCGCCTGACGGCACGCCAGTTTGCTGCGACACTGCTGAAGGTTGCTGTGCAGTATCGTCTCGCCCATCGACCGGGGCCCCAGCACGAAAATCCACCGCATGGGCATGCGGCGCTTTTCGTCCAAAGTCTGAGACCTAATAAGTTGCACATAGTTTGCCGTTAGCCGTTTGCCGTAGCCATTTGCCATCGGCGGCGTTGGTTTTGCGCTGGTTTGTCGCTGGAGTGTGTATGTCGTTGTCCATCGGGCTGATCGCTGCGGTTGCCTTGATCTATATGGCGGTACTGTTCGCCATCGCCTTTTATGGCGATCGCCGTCCCACACCGCTGCCGCCGCGGATGCGCGCCTGGGTCTATAGCCTGTCGCTGGCGGTCTACTGCACCAGCTGGACCTTCTTTGGCGCGGTCGGCCAGGCCGCCGAGCAACTCTGGTTGTTCCTGCCGATCTACCTGGGACCGATCATCATGTTGCTGTTCGCCCCCTGGGTGATGCGCAAGATGGTGATGATCAGCAAACAGGAAAACATCACCTCGATCGCCGACTTCATCGCCGCGCGCTACGGCAAATCGCAATCGCTGGCGGTGGTGGTGGCGCTGATCTGCCTGGTCGGCGTGCTGCCCTATATCGCCCTGCAGCTCAAGGGCATCGTCCTCGGCGTCAACCTGTTGATCGGTGCTGGGGCCGGCGCCAATGGCACCAGCGCCCAGGATACGGCGCTGATCGTCACAGTAGCGCTGGCCTTGTTCACCATCCTGTTCGGCACGCGCAACCTGGATGTCACCGAACACCACCGCGGCATGGTGCTGGCGATCGCCTTCGAATCGCTGGTCAAGCTGCTGGCCTTTCTCGCAGTCGGCGCCTTCGTCACCTATGGGCTGTACAACGGCTTCGAAGATTTGTTCGAGCAAGCGCGCAACACCCCCGAGCTCGACGCGTTCTGGGCCGAAGCGGTGAACTGGCCGGCAATGATCACCCTGACCGGTCTGTCGATGATCGCAATCATCTGCCTGCCGCGGCAGTTCCACGTCATGGTGGTGGAAAACATCGAGCCCAAGGACCTGCGCCTGGCGCGCTGGGTGTTCCCCGCCTACCTGGTGCTGGCCGCGCTGTTCGTGGTGCCTATCGCCCTGGCCGGGCAGATGCATTTTCCCGCCGGCATCTCCCCGGACTCCTTCGTGATCAGCCTGCCGCTAGCCGAAGCCCATCCCGCGCTGGCCTTGCTGGCGTTTATCGGCGGTGCCTCCGCCGCCACCGGCATGGTCATCGTCGCCGCGGTGGCGCTGTCGACGATGATTTCCAACGACATGCTGCTGCCCTGGCTGTTGCGCCGAAAAAACACCGAGCGACCGTACGAGGCCTTCCGTCACTGGATGCTCAGCGCCCGCCGGGTGAGCATAGTGGCGATCCTGCTGCTGGCCTATGTCTGCTATCGCCTGCTCGGTTCCAACGCCAGCCTGGCGACCATCGGCCAGGTATCCTTCGCCGCCATCGGCCAGTTGGCGCCAGCCATGTTCGGCGCCCTGCTGTGGAAGCAAGCCAACCGCCAAGGCGTATTCGCCGGGCTGATTTTCGGCGCGCTGATCTGGTTCTACACCCTGGTTCTGCCGCTGGGCGCACGCGGTCTGGGCTGGCCGTTGGAGAACTTCCCCGGTTTGCAGATGTTGCTCTACGGGCCGATCGGCTTTCAGGTCGATGCGCTGACCCGCGGCGTGGTGTTGTCGCTGGCCGGCAACTTCCTGCTGTTCGTCTGGGTGTCCTATTTCGCCCGCACCCGGGTCGCCGAACATTGGCAGGCCGAGCGTTTCATCGGTCAGGACTTCGGCGCCAAACCGAGCAACCGCAGCATGCTCGCGGTGCAGGTCGGCGACCTGCTGACCCTGGCCAACCGCTTTGTCGGCGAGGACCGCGCGCAGCAAAGCTTTATGCGCTTCGCCGTGCGCCAGGGCAAAGCCTTCGACCCCAACCAGACCGCCAACAGTGACTGGATCGCCCACACCGAACGCCTGCTGGCCGGGGTACTGGGCGCATCGTCGACGCGCGCTGTGGTCAAGGCGGCCATCGAAGGGCGGGAAATGCAGGTCGAGGATGTGGTGCGCATCGTCGACGAAGCCAGCGAGGTGCTGCAGTTCAACCGCGCACTGTTACAGGGCGCGATCGAGAACATCACCCAGGGCATCAGCGTGGTCGACCAGGCGCTGCGCCTGGTGGCCTGGAACCGCCGCTATATCGAACTGTTCGGCTACCCCGACGGCCAGGTCTATGTCGGCCGCCCAGTGGCGGAGCTGATCCGCTTCAACGCCGAACGCGGCCTGCTCGGCCCCGGCGATATCGAAGAACATGTGAACAAGCGTCTGTATTGGATGCGCCAGGGCACCGCACACACCTCGGAACGTCTATTTCCCAATGGCCGGGTCATCGAACTGATCGGCAACCCCATGCCCGGCGGCGGTTTCGTCATGAGTTTCACCGACATTACCGAGTTCCGTGAGGCCGAACGCGCGCTCAAAGGCGCCAACGAAGGCCTTGAACAACGGGTCGCCGAACGCACCCAGGAGCTGTCCCAGCTCAACCAGGCACTGAGCGAGGCCAAGGGCGTGGCCGAGTCGGCCAACCAGTCGAAGACCCGCTTCCTCACCGCCGTCAGCCATGACCTGATGCAACCGCTGAACGCCGCGCGGCTGTTCTCCGCCGCCCTCTCCCACCAGGAGGACGCCCTGCCGCGCGACGCCAAGGAGTTGGTGCGCCACCTCGATAGCTCGCTGCGCTCGGCCGAAGACCTGATCAGCGACCTGCTGGATATCTCGCGCCTGGAAAACGACCGCATCACCCCGGAGCGCAACGCCTTCCCGGTGAGTTCGCTGTTCGACACCCTGGCCACCGAATTCAAGGCGCTGGCCGCCGAACAAGGCGTCGACCTGCGCGTGCACGGCAGCCGGCAATGGATCGACAGCGATATCAAGCTGTTGCGCCGTGTGCTGCAGAACTTCCTGACCAATGCCTTCCGCTACGCCAAAGGCCGGGTGCTGTTGGGCGTGCGCCATCGCGACGGGCACCTGTGCCTGGAAGTCTGGGACTGTGGCCCCGGCATCCCGGCGGACAAGCTCAAGGTGATTTTCGAGGAGTTCAAACGCCTCGACAGCCACCAGACCCGCGCCGAAAAAGGCCTGGGCCTGGGTCTGGCGATTGCCGACGGTCTGTGCCGGGTGCTCGACCACCCGCTGCAAGTGCGCTCCTGGCCGGGCAAAGGCAGCGTGTTCAGCGTTTGCGTGCCCCTGGCGCGCAAGCCGACGCAGCAGGCACAACGCAATCCCGCCGAACAGCAGGCCGTAGCGCTGAACGGCTGCCAGGTGCTGTGCGTCGATAATGAAGACAGCATTCTCACCGGCATGCACAGCCTGCTGTCGCGCTGGGGCTGCCAGGTCTGGACGGCGCGCAATCGCCTGGAATGCGAACACCTACTTAGCGAAGACGTGCGCCCGCACTTGGCTTTGGTCGACTATCACCTCGATGAAGGCGATACCGGCACCGAACTGATGGCCTGGCTGCGTACCCGCCTGGGCGAACCTGTGCCCGGCGTGGTGATCAGCGCCGACGGCCGCCCCGAGCTGATCGACGCAGTGCATGCCGCCGGCCTCGACTACCTGGCCAAGCCGGTCAAACCGGCGGCCTTGCGCGCCCTGGTCAGTCGGCATCTGAAGCTGCGTTAGGAAGTCGCCCGAGAACAGCGACCGCACGGGTGAAACCCGCCAGCAATGCCGCCGTGGCGGGTTTCACCCGCCCTACAGGGGCTGACAGCCAAGGACCCAGACAAAGGACACAATCCTGACCTGAGGCAAAACACTGCCCCGGCTTCTGGCTAAACTGCCGCTATCACACCCCCGCCAAGGATGCCCATGCCCGAAGCCCTGGATACCCTGCTGAATTTCGCCAGCGCCCTGGCGGTTGGCCTGTTGATCGGTGCCGAGCGCGGCTGGCAGGAGCGCAACAGCGAGGACGGCCAGTTTGCCGCGGGCATCCGCACCTTTGGCTTGAGCGCGTTGCTCGGCGGCTTTGCCATGCTGCTTGGCGAACATTTCGGCGTGGCGGCCTGGGCGGTGGTGTTCGGTGGGTTCGCCGCCCTGGTGCTGGCCTCTTACTTCGGCGACCTGCTGCAAAGCGGCGACAAGGGCCTGACCAGCGAAGTGGCGATGCTGA
>CAMPJN010000099.1 GCA_946886875.1 uncultured Pseudomonas sp. | reverse complement strand
CTCAACCCACTGATGGTCAGCGGCTTGCCCATGGCTTGACTCCGTAGTGACTACAGGGTTTAGCGTACTGCCCATACCCGCACAGGAGAAGCCTAAATGGGCGCCAATTGCTGCAACAGCGTATCGAGCTGCGAAACCACCCGCGTCAGCAAACGCTACCGCAAGATTCTCTGGGCTGCCCTGGTGATCAACCTGGGCATGTTCGGCGTGGAAATCATCGCCGGTATGCGCGCCGACTCGGTATCGCTACTGGCGGACTCGCTGGACTTTCTCGGCGACGCCGCCAATTACGGCATCAGCCTGTTGGTGCTGGGCATGAGCCTGACCCTGCGCGCCAGAGCCTCGCTGTTCAAAGCCCTGTCGATGCTGGTATTCGGCGTCGGCGTGCTGATCGCGGCGATCTGGCACCTGCTCAGCGGCCAGGTACCGGATGCGCCGACCATGGGTGTGGTCGGCACCCTGGCATTGCTGGCCAACATCGGCGTAGCCGCCATGCTCTATGCCTACCGCGAAGGCGACAGCAATATGCGCAGCGTCTGGCTGTGTTCGCGCAACGATGCCCTGGGCAATATTGCCGTGCTGTTCGCTGCACTGGGCGTGCTGGGCACTGGCAGCGGCTGGCCGGACTTGCTGGTGGCCAGCATCATGGCCGGCCTGGCCGTCACCTCGTCCTATCAGGTGATGCGCCATGCACGTCAGGAGCTGGCCGAGGAGACTGAGGCTGCGGTCTAGCGGCCGCGATGCCTTAGGTAGCACGCGTCGCTCGGCGCAGATCGGCAACTGGATCGCCGGAGCGCCGGAGCACTAAAAGTCCACCTTACCCCTGCCCGCCTTGATTGCCCCGCGCTTGTTCTTGCCTTCCAACCGGCGCTTTTTCGAGCCCAGGGTCGGCTTGGTCGGGCGCCGGGTCTTTTCGGTTTTGCCGGCGTTGCGGATCAATTCGGCCAGCCGCTCGAGGGCATCGGCGCGGTTCTGTTCCTGGGTGCGATATTGCTGTGCCTTGATGATCACCACGCCGTCGGCGGTGATGCGATTGTCGCGCAGCGCCAGCAAGCGCTCCTTGTAGAACGGCGGCAAGGACGAGGCCTGACTGTCGAAGCGCAGATGCACCGCACTGGACACCTTGTTGACGTTCTGCCCGCCCGCGCCCTGGGCGCGAATGGCGGTCAACTCAATTTCGTCGTCGGGCAGGTGAATGCTATGGGAAATAACCAGCATGCAGCATGTCTCGGCCAGGTGGAGCGACAAGGATAACCGCAACCGCCGGAACGCCAGCGCGTTATTGCCTTCTCCCCCCGCACAAGCCGAGGAAACACCTGAGCCAGAGCCTTATTAGCAATTGCCTCGGTGCCCATTGAAATCATAAATAATTGTACAGACAAATAATAATGTATAAGTTTTGTCACACAAACATTATTAACCTGTCTGATTAGAGGAAGATTCAATGCAAGCACAACTGAGCATCGCCCAGCGTCTGAGCCTGGGATTCGGCCTGATTCTGTCGCTGATGGTCCTGATCACCCTGATCGGCATGCAGCGAGTCGGCTTTATCGACAGCACGCTGACTTCCATTAGCGAAGGGGCCACGGTGCGGCAGCGCCACGCCATCAACTTTCGCGGCAGCGTGCATGACCGCGCCATTTCCATTCGCGACGCGGTTCTGGTGAACAATGACCAGGAACTGAACCGCCATTTGGACGAGATCGCTCGCCTGGATGCCTACTACCAACAATCCGCCCAACCGATGGACCGCCTGTTCGCCGAGGGCGCTCCGACACCGACCGAACAGAAACTGTTGAACGATATCAAGGACATCGAGCGCAGCACCTTGGCACTGACCGAGCGCCTGATCAGCCAACGCCAGGCCGGCGATATCCAGGGTGCCCAAGCCCTGCTGCTGAGTGAGGCATCACCGGCTTACAGCGAATGGCTCAAGCGCATCAACGCTCTTATCGACCATGAAGAACAAGTCATCAGCAAGGATATCGGTGCGGTGCGCGAAGCAGCCGGCGGCTTTCGCCTGCTGATCCTGCTGGTTACCGCGGTGGCTATCGCCCTCAGCATTGGCGTGTCGCTGCTGATCATTCGCAAGCTTAAATCGACCTTGGGCGCCGAGCCTTATGAGGTGGCCCAGGCCATCCAGCGACTTGCCGATGGCGAGTTGAACCAGCGCATCGATACCCTTTACCCGCACAGCGTCATGGGCGCTTTGCACAACATGCTCGGGCGCCTCACCGAAACCATCGCCCAGGTGCGTAGCGCGGCTGGCGAGCTGAGCCTATCGTCCGAGCAGTTGCTAACCACCTCGGACCGCAACAACCAACAGATCCGCCTGCAATCGAGCGAAGCCGAGCAGATGGCCACAGCGATCAACCAAATGGCCGCTACC
The DNA here is from genome assembly GCA_946886875.1 of uncultured Pseudomonas sp. The sequence goes on along the minus strand of CAMPJN010000099.1, from coordinate 8,617 downwards.
GTCAATGAAGTGGCCGGTTACGCAGCAAGCGCCGCCTCTGCCACCCGCACCGCCGACAGCGAAGTGGCGACCGGCAACCGCATGGTCAGCGAAACCGCCGGTGCCATCCAGAACCTGGCGAAGATTCTGGAAAGCGCCGCCGAAAGCGTGCAGCAGGTATCCAGCGACAGCGAGAATATCGAGAAAATCATCGAGGTAATCACCGCCATCGCCGAGCAGACCAACTTGCTCGCGCTCAACGCCGCCATCGAAGCGGCGCGGGCCGGTGAACATGGCCGCGGTTTCGCCGTGGTGGCCGATGAAGTGCGCTCCCTGGCCACCCGCACCCAGGACTCCACCCGGGAAATCCGCGGCATGATCGGCAAGCTGCAGGAGGGCGCCGGCAAAGCCGCAGAGGTGATGCGCAACAGCCGTCAGCTGGCGCAACAGACAGTGGAACAGACCGGCCTGGCGGAAAGCGCGCTGAACAAGATTCGCACTGAAGTGACAGCGATCAACGACATGAATGCGCAGATCGCCAGTGCCGCGGAAGAACAAAGTGCTGTGGCCGAAGAGGTCAACCAGAATATCAACCGCATCCATAACGCCACCCTGGAAACCTCGGCCGGCTCCGCCCAGGTGGCCTCCTCCAGCCGCGAGCTGGCGACCCTGGCCAATCGCTTGAGCGACAAGGTCAGCTTCTTCAAGCTCTAACAGACCGTTGAAAGATGCAGCGAGCGACGGCGAGATCGGGACGTGACAAACCCTGTTCTACTCGCCGCCCCCGCGAACGGCGCCGCTACTCGATGAGTTGATCGATCAGCTCAGCCATTCGCTGTTCGCCCTCAGGGTCTGCCCCTGCGACTGAGCTGGCTTAGCCTGGCTGTCGAAGCGCGAGGACAGCTTGTCGACATTCCACCCGCTACCTGAGTGTGGATGGCGGCCAACTCGATTTCACCGTCGGGCAAATGCACGCTGTTGCAAATCACCAACAAGGGCACTGCTCGCACGCCGCGACCAATCCGAGATTCAGCCTCCACGACCGAAGCACCCGCGCATAACCAATGGCGTATTGCCATAATCCGACGGAGCGCATGGAACCAACCCTCTCAATTGTCATCAAAAAATAAGCGCCATCATAATGCTAGTATCCGCACCTGAGCCGCTGGTAGACGCCCGACTCAACCGTGCAGTGCATTCACCGCTTTGCAGGAACGCCCAATGATGACTTCCCGATTGCCGCTCCTTGCGTTATTGACCACCCTGCTGCTGGCGCCTAACACCCAAGCAGACCCGTCCTGGCAAGAGCCGCCGGCCAACCCGGTGATCCTGACCGTTACCGGCGATCTGGCCTGTTGCCCGGGCGGTAAAGCGTACTTCGACCTGGCGCGTCTGGATGCGCTGCCGCAAACCGAAGTGAAGACCCTGACCCCTTGGACCGAACAGTCCGACAGCTTCCGCGGCGTGCGCCTTAGCGAGTTGCTCGAGCGCCTGGGCGCCCGAGGCAACACGCTGGACGCCATGGCCCTGAATGACTACAGCACGCAGTTCAGTAGCAAAGCGGCGCTACGTTACCCGGTCATACTGGCCACGCGTAAAAATCAACAATTGATGCGTGTGCGCGACAAAGGTCCGATCTGGATCATTTACCCCTTGGACGACTACCCTGCCTTGCGCAACGAAGCGCATCACCATGCCATGGTCTGGCAGCTCAAATCGCTCAGCGTCGCCGGTGGAGATCAATGAGGCGGCTTCGCTACCTGTTTCTCCTGCTGATCACCATCGGCTTCGCCGCAGCCATCGGCGCTTCGCTGCTGAACAACCAGCGCAGCAGCGAATGGACGGCCAGCCGTATCCAGCTATCCGCCTGGTCCCTGGCCCAGCTGGAACAGGAGTTCATCCGCTTTCACACCTCGTTGCGCCTGTTCCAGGCCGGCGCGAGCGATCGAGCACAGCTGCAACTGGACTTCGAACTGCTCTGGAACCGACTGGAGGTTTTTCTCACCGGTGCTGAGAATCGGCTGATTCGCCAGCGCTTCGCCGCCGGCGAAATCGCCCAGGGTCTGCTCGACCAGCTGAAGCGCGACGAAGCCCTGCTGCTTGCCGAGAACCTGCAGCGCGGGCCGCTTATCGATACGCTGCTGACGCAGTACGAAAGTTACCGGCAGCCGATTCGCAAGCTGATCCTGCAGAACTTCACCGGCCCGGAAGCGGCGAAAATAATTGCCGAGTTGAACCAGCAACGCTTCATCACCCAGGGATTGCTGCTTGGGCTACTGTTCTGCGGCGGCAGCCTGATGCTTTTGCTGTTCTTCGAGAACCGCCGCAACAACTTTCTCGCGCGCAACGATCTGCTCACCCAACTGCCCAATCGGCATAGCCTGCTTGCCCTGCAAACCGCCAAGCAAGCGACCCGCTACCGCGCAGTGGCGGTAATCGAGATGTGCAACTTCCGCTCGGTCAACGAACATATCAGCCACGAAGCGGGCGACCAGCTCCTGAGTCGCATCGGCACCCTGCTCAACCAGCTCAAACCCCAGGGCAGCTACATCGCCCGGGTGGGCGGCGACGAGTTCATCATGACCTTCGCCGAATCCTTCCCGGAAGCCCTGGTGACCGGCACGCTCAAGGCCATGGTGCATGCCTTGAGCTTCGACTTTCAGAGCGACAAGCACCTGTTTCAGGTCAATCCCCGCATCGGCGTGACCTTCAATACCAGCAAGAGCCTGAGCATCGAAAAACTCTACTACTGCGCGACCCTGGCAGCGCGCGAGTTGCGCCTGACTCACAGCAGCGGCCTCAAGGTATTCGACGAGGAAATCAGCAGCCGCTACCTGCGCAGCCAGCATCTGCTGAGCGATCTCAAACAGGCGCTGGCCGGTAACGGTGCGGGCCTGTGCTTGCACTATCAACCCATTATCGGCTTGCGCCAGGCCACCCTGGGCGTGGAAGTGCTGCTGCGCTGGATGCACCCGAGTCGCGGTGCGATCTCCCCGCTGGAAGTGGTGGAGCTGGCGGAGAACAATCAACTGGGACTGCCGCTCGGCGACTGGATCATGCAGCGGCTCAAGCAGGATCTGCTGACCATGCCCAGCAGCTTGCGCGCCAATCTGTACTTCTCGGTGAATATCTCGCCCTCGCAGTTCACCGCCAAACTGCCGAAAAACCTGGCCAACTGGTTGGCCAATGCGCCCATTCAAGCGGGGCAATTGCTGATCGAAATGACCGAGTCGATCTCGGTGGCCAACTTTGCCGACTGCCGCGGCATACTCGAAGGCATCAACAAACTGGGGGTCGAAATCGCCCTCGACGACTTCGGCACCGGCTATTCCTCGCTGTCCTACCTGAGCAGCCTCAGCGTGCAGCGGGTGAAAATCGACAAGTCGTTCATCCAGGGCATCAGCCGCAATCGGCAGCAACGGCGGGTGGTGAGCAGCATCATCGAGCTGTGTCATACCTACAACTTCAGCGTGATCTGTGAGGGCATCGAAGACAGCAGCGACGAGCGCCAGGTCAGGCTCCTCGGCAGCGACTACGCCCAAGGTTATTTCTATGGCAAGCCCATGCCGGTGATGGCGCTGATGGACTGGTACAGCGCACAGGCTCAACCCACCGGCGACGGCGCTCAAACCCAGCGCTTGCCAAGCGCCCACACTGCGGATAGCCAGCCACATCCCTACCAGTCCAACTGACCGCGCCATGACCATCACAGCGACGTCGACGCGGCACTGCTTACGACGGCGATCAACAAGATTGCCAGCCTCGCCGGGCAGCGACTGCACCCGCTGAAACCTTTGCTTGAAATTTACCCGCTGCCAAGGCGCGTCAGCTCGGCTAATTTAGTCGTTTGACCCACCTTGAGATGGACTGCAATGGATTCGATTACCCAAGCCGTGCTTGGCGCCAGCATTCAAGGCGCTCTGCTAGGCCGTTGGCAAGGACGCAAGGCACTGCTTTACGGCGCCATGCTCGGCACCCTGCCGGACCTGGATGTGATCATCGACTACGGCGATGCCGTGGCCGATATGACCTATCACCGCGGCTTCAGCCATTCGCTGTTCGTTCTCAGCGCTCTAGCGTTGCTCTTGACCTGGCTGACGCGCCGTTTTCGCCCCGACCCGAACTACTCCGCGCAAAGGCTGTTTCTCGCCGTCTGGCTGGCGTTGATCACCCACCCGCTACTGGATGCCTTCACCAGCTACGGCACCCAACTGTTCTGGCCACTGACGCTCACCCCTACCGCATGGTCGAGTATTTTCATCATCGACCCGCTATACACCTTGCCGCTGATCGGCGCGGTTTCCCTGGGCCTGGTGTTCGGCCTGCGCGATAAAAGCGCCAAGGCGCCGGCCATTGCCCTGCTGCTTTCCACCCTGTATCTGGGCTTCACCCTGAGCGGCAAATACATGGCCGAGCAACGGGTCGAGGCGCAACTGGCCAAGCAAGGCATTCATGCCGATAGTCTGTTTAGCACGCCGACCCCATTCAATAGCCTGCTGTGGCGGGTGATAGTGCTGGATGGCGACTACTACCATGAAGCGCTGGTCAGCTGGTTCGACCAGACGCCACCGCAGCTGGGGCGCATCTCCCGTGGCAGTCATCTGGCCGAAGTGCTCGCCGCATCAGACGCACACACCCGCCTGGCCTGGTTCACCGATGGCGTGCTGCGCTACGACCAGATCGGCAAACACCTGGTCGTCACCGACCTGCGTTTGGGCATGACCGGTTTCCATCCTTTCCGCTTCGATTTCGCTAGCTGGGAGGGCGACAGCTGGCAAATCGCGCCGCAGATCCAGCGCTGGCCGCTGGACAGAGGCGACCTGAGTCGCTTGACCCTGCTCTGGAGCAGAATCTGGCAAGCGGAAGTGGATGTACCCCTGGTGGCCTGGGCCAATGAACTGCGTAAACCCTTGAGCGCGAAACTGCAGTGACTGACCGGCCGAATCGCCGAGCTAAGGCCGCATCCTAGGCAATTCGCACCTGGCGATACGACACGATCAGTCCCCTCTCCCCTCAGGGGAGAGGGCCAGGGTGAGGGGCTATGCTACTCAGACCCACCAGAATACCGGTATGACCACCCTGTTTCGCAGCCCCGAAAGCCTCGCACCGCTAGGTGCGAAACTGCGCCACCAACCCCTGCAGTTCCACGCCCAGGCGTGCCAATTCAGCGCTCGAAGCAGCCGTCTGCTCGCTGGCGTTGGCACTTTGCTCACCGATATCGCGCACCCGCGTCACGCTTTCATTGATGTTCTCGGCCACCGCGCTCTGCTCTTCGGCGGCGGCGGCGATCTGCTGGTTCATCTGCTCGATGGTACTCACCGCCTGGGTGATCCGCCGTAGCGCATCGCCCGCCTCGGCCGCCAAGCCAACGGTACGCTGGGTCAGGCTGCGGCTGCTTTCCATCTTCGTCACCGCGCCCTGGGCCATGCGCTGCAGGCCGGCGATCAGGGTTTCGATCTCCTGAGTCGACTCCTGCGCCCGCTTGGCCAAGGCGCGCACCTCATCGGCGACCACGGCGAAACCACGACCCTGCTCGCCCGCCCGCGCCGCTTCGATAGCGGCATTGAGCGCCAGCAGGTTGGTTTGTTCGGCGACGCTGCGGATCACCTCCAGGACGCTGCCGATGCGCTCGCTTTCCTTGTTCAGAGCCTGAATCGCCTCCGCTGATTGTTCAACTTCAATAGCCAAGGTGTCTATCTGGCCGACCGCCTGCTGCACCACATGATTGCCCTGTTGCGCCTCGCGGTCCGCGGCTTGCGCGGCATGGGACGCCTGTTCGGCGTTCTGCGCGACCTCCTGTACGGTGGCGGCCATTTCATGCATCGCGGTGGCAGTCTGCTCGGTTTCCAGCTTCTGGTTATGGACCCCGGCGCTGGTTTGCGCGGTGATAGTCGACAGCTGCTCGGCCGCCGCCGCGATCTGGCCGACTCCGGCGCCGATGCGGCCAACCAGGTTACGCAGATTGAGGGTCATGCTTTGCATCGCGGCCATCAGTTGTCCCAGTTCGTCCTTGCGCTGTAACGGCAAATCCTGGCTCAGGTCGCCCTCAGCGATACGCCGGGCAAAGGCCACACTCTGGCGTAGAGGAATAACGATCGAACGCGATATCAACAGTGCGGCCAGCAAACCGAGGACCACCGCACCGACGCCCATGCCGCCGAGCATGAGTAATGCCCGGCTACTGGCATCGCGCATATTCTGTTCGGCACCGGCTTTCGCGGTATCGGCCAGGCTCAGCGTAGAGCGTGCGCGCTCGACCATGGCCTTCTCCGTAGCCAGGCGCTGCTCGCGGATTTGCTGGTAATAACCGAAGGAGCGTTGATACAAGGTCAAGGATTGCAAGGCGGTGTCGATGGCCGCTTTCTGCTCGTCATCCAACCAGACCTTCAAGCTGCTGGCCACCGCTTGCAGGTCCTCGCTGACGTAGTTCCACTCTTCCAAAGCCTTGGCCGAACTGTCGATGATGTACAGGCTTTCATGCCCACGCAGATCGAGCATGCGCTTGCTCAAACCGGAGGTGGTTTCCGCCAGGGTCAGCGGGTCGCTGCCGCGCAGACGGTCGCCTTGCAAGCGCAGTTCGCGTACAGCGTCATACATGTCCAGCTCGATCACCTCGAACTGATCGCGCGCCTCGCCAGCGGCATCGCGCATGTCCTTACGCGCTTCACGTGCTTTGTTCTGCACCTCGACATAGCTGTCGAACTGCGCCAGGTAATCGGCTACCGCCTGGTTCATGGTCTGATAGTGCTTTGCTTCGGCCGCCGAAACATCGCCCTGCAACTCAGCCAATTGCTCCTGTACAGCGATCAGACTTTCGCGTACCCGGGCGGCACTCTCCGGGGTCTGCTCAAGGGCGAAATTGCGTTCCAGACGCCGGGCCTGGAGTATCGCCATATTGACCGCTACCAATCTGCCGCTCAGGTCATGCCCTCGCAATACCGCTTCTATCGCAACGAAACCGGTGCCGGTCATCGCCACCGTTAGCAGTAGCACCAGGCTGAAACCAAGGAATAATTTCTTGCCCACGGCAAGGTCCGCAAACAGACGGGTGGCAGATTGCAACATAAGCACTACTCCATTTCTTATTGTTCTTGATGCCAGGTCTGGCTGGTATAAACGCGAGCGCTAGCAGACCTACGCAACCGCTGTGCCAGCATGACAAACGACTCGATCTAGACAGTATCCAGTTGTCGGCAGCGGTCTCTGAGAGCTTAGGCCAAAGTAGCTGGGCAGCCCCTCGCCGCGGTTGCGGCTGTGCGGACTCCAGCTTGACTTGGCGCACCTGCGAAGACAGATATAAGCGGATTTCCGCTGACCAAGCGCCGCAGTCGGCGGTTTACCGCCAAAAAAAACAGGGCATACGGTTAAGCGCCGTACGCCCTGCTTTCATATCGAGCGGCATCGAAGGTACCGCTACGGGGATTAGCGTCCGGCGAGCGCCGGCACTACGCGCGGCCTCAGCAGTTCGCCAAGAATCGCCAGCACGCCGATGGCGCCGGCAATCCAGTACCACTTGGCGATGGGGTCGAAACCCAGCCAGCCGAGGGCGTGCAGGAACACCATGGTGATCAGCACCGGGCATACATAGCGCACCATAAACAGCCAGAGCGCGTAGCCCAGCGGCGGCAGATTGAGCTCGTCGCGCATGATCTCGCCACGCAACGCGTAACCGGCCAGCAGCACCATGAAGATCCCACCGAGCGGCATCATCCAGCGCGAGGTCAGGTAGTCCAGCCAATCGAACAGGTTCTTGCCCAGCGGCGTCCAGCCGGCCATCAGGTTAAACGAGAGCATCGCCAGCAGACTGAGCAGCAGCAACACCAGGCCGGCGGCGACGGCGCCCTTGAAGCGGCTGATGCCATATTTTTCGTTGAGGTAGGCGACTGTCGCCTCGGCCAGGGAAATAGCCGAGGTCAGCGCGGCGATCGACACCATGGCGAAGAACAGCGCACCGAACAGCGTGCCGAACGGCATCTGCTGGAACGCCAGCGGCAAGCTCATGAAGATCAGGCCGGGCCCGGCACTCGGGCTCAGGCCGTTGGCGAAGATCACCGGGAAAATCGCCAACCCCGCCAGCAGCGCCACGCAGGTGTCGCAGATCGCCACGATAAAGGTGGTGCGCGCTATCGACTGGCCATCGGGGATATAGGACCCGTAAACCAGAATCGCCCCGGAAGCCAGGCTCAGGGTGAAGAAAGCATGGCCGAGGGCCGCGAGCAGCGCTTCGCCGGTGATCTTCGAAGCATCGAAGGTGAACAGGAAGTCGACCCCGGCGGAGAAACTACCGCTGGTGAAGGCATAGCCGACCAGCACCAGAAGCATCAGCGCCAGGCCTGGCATCATCCAGCGCACCGCGCTCTCGATGCCCTTCTGCACGCCCTTGGCGACTATCCATAGGGTCAGCAACGACACCAATACGCTCCAACCACCGAGCTGCCAGGGGTTGGCATTGTGTGCCTCGAATACCCCGCCGAGCGCTTCGACACTGGTGGCCGTAAGCGAGCCGTCTAGCATCTTCCAGGTGTAGGCGAAGGCCCAACCGGCGACCACCACGTAGAAACACAGAATCATAAAACCGCAGAGCATGGCCATGGCGCCAACGGCCTTCCACAGCGGGTTGCCGTTGTTTTCCTTGACC
>CAMPJN010000098.1 GCA_946886875.1 uncultured Pseudomonas sp. | reverse complement strand
TTGCTAAGTCCCTTGATCGCCTTGACCGAATAGCGCACCGCCAACCCGGCGCCGCCGGTCAGGACGATACCCAGAAGAATATCCAGCAGCAGGCCGGTGAAGACTTGCCCAGTAAGTTCCGCCACCGTGGTGGGCGGCAGCAACTGCACCCAGCACACAACCGCGGAGGCGTAGAGGAACATCAGCGGCTCGTCGCTGACGATCATCAGCATTGTGTGCAGCAAGTCCTTGGCCTGGGCCTTGAGCTTCTGAAAGTCGGCTTCGGAGATGAATTTCAGCAGCTTGTCGTAGTACTTATCCAGGTTGGTAAGGATCTCGAACAACATCTTGACGTCGTCCCAGAGCCCCATCAGGGCCTTGCCCATGCCGTCCTGAAAAGCCTTGTCGATCTGCGCCAGGCGTTTGGGGTCGCCAACCGGTGCAAGCAGCTTCCACTGCGCGGCGATGGTGCCGCTCCATTCCGCCTGCAGCCAGTCGTGCAGCTTGGCGATAACGCCGTCATAGGAGGCGTAGAGGGTGTTGATTTCGCGCTGGCTGACGTTGGGATAGAAACGAATGCGGTATTGGCTGTTGGGTATACAGCCTTTGATGCTACCCATGCCGTTGGCATCGAGAGTGCCAGTAATTTTTTGCGGGCTTTTCCCAAAGCTCAAGAGCGGAAGCTGCTGCACCGCCTCAAAGGGCGTATTGCCGATGGGTACGAAGTTGGCGGAATCGAACGCGTGCAGCAGCTTGAGTTGCCCATTGGCGGGGCAGGACGCATAGGCGTTTATCGCCCCTGTTTCGTCTTTATCGGCTTTGAGCGGGAATATCTCGTCGCCGATGCTGAACTTCTGCTGAGCATCGAGCGCCCAGCCTGTCAGCAGGCTGTCGGCCAGGTCTTTGTAGCGCCCCATGCTGTTGCGCTTGAAGTCGCCAATGATCGTGGCCGCATCAGGCTCCTGCGCCGTCAGGCCATGGAGCTTGAACGAGCTATAAACGACGTTGCTGATCATCGAGTCAGTTCCTGTTCCAAATGGGCCTTGAGGCGCCCAGCTAAAGTGTCTTCCGTGTGCTGGCCGTGCCGAACGAAGTGTTCGGTCTTCAGCCGCAGGTTGGGCTCGGGAAAGGCGAAATACAGTTCGGCGTGATCCTCACGCAGCCACTGCATCAGGTTGTCGACTAGCGGGGTGGGGTCTTCCTCATTCAGCTTGTCGAGCAAGGTCGTCGGCACCTGCCACCAGGGATAGGGTTTGGCCGGGGTCAGCGTTGGTAGCGCGACTTCCAGCGCCTGGCCGTTGATCAAATAGCGGTCGAATACCGGCAGCAACTCGCCGGCCTTGGCGCCCAAGTGATTGAGGATCGGTAGCAGGTGGCGGCCATCCCAGAAGCGGAAGAACACCTCGCTGGCATCCGGCATGCGCACCTGAGTCAGGCCCTTGAGGTGGTCGAGTACGGTTTCAGGCGGGTAGGGCGAGCTGGCCAGCCAGCCCCAGTCTTCTTCGTCCGCCTGCTCGATCCAGTCGAGAAAAGGGCTGTCAGGCTGCAACTCGCCGAGAAACGGCATCACAGCCTGCCAGTCCGCATAGGGCGTGCCGTCCCAGATGGGCAGCGGCGCAATGGCGAACTCCTGTTGGTAATAGGCGTGCAGCGGATTTGCATCACTGGCGCTGCTCATCACCACGTAGAGGTGGCTGTCGCCGTGGCGGGGTTGGCGGCTCAGCCAGTCACGGGCACTCAGGCGCTTAGATGGCACAGGCACCGTCCTTGCACTTCTCGCACTCTTCACAGAAAGGCGCGTTGCGCTTGAGGGTTTGAATCTGCGCAGGCGTTAACAGGGCGCCGGCCTTATCCGCATCTGCCGCCTTGACCTTGCCCGGCCGAATAGGCGCAGCTCCCGAACCATTGCCCGGCGCGCCGCCGGAGTTGAACTTGATAATCGGCCCGACCATGGTGATGCCGCTGGCATCCAGCTTGATAAAGCTGCCGGCGGCTTTGAAGGTCAGTTCGCTGCCGGCCTCGAGCACAACTTTCTGGCCGCTGGATAGATGGATCTCGGTGCCGGCGTTGATGTATTGGCCAGTGCCGATCTTGATGTGCTGGTTGTTGCCCACCGTCAAATGGTCGTTGGCTTTGACTTCGCTTTTGCGATCCAGGTGGGTGGTGCGGTGTTCTTCGGCTTTGAATTCGCTGTAGCTGTTGGCTTCGACGGTGTCGTGGCGCTCGTTGCCGATGCGGATCTTCTGGTCGTGCTCAATGTTTTCGTCCCAGTCACGCTCGGCGTGGATATAGATCTGTTCCTCGCCCTTTTTGTCCTCGATGCGGATTTCGTTGTAGCCGCCACCGCCTGGGCTGCTCAGGGTTTTGAACACGGTGCGGGTCTTGTTCGCCGGCAGGTCGTAGGGAACGACGTGTTCCTTGTGGTACAGGCAGCCGGTAACCAGCGGCTGGTCGGGGTCACCTTCGAGGAAGGTGACCAGCACTTCCATGCCGATACGTGGGATGGCGATGGCGCCGTAGCGGTCACCGGCCCAGCTACTCGATACCCGTAGCCAGCAACTGGTTTTGTCGTCGGCCTGGCCGTGGCGATCCCAGAAGAATGGCACTTTGACCCGGCCGTATTCGTCGCAGTGGATTTCTTCGCCAGCAGGGCCGGTGACCACGGCGTTTTGGCTGCCGAGGATGCGCGGTTTTGGGTGTTCGAGACTGGGGCGGTAGGGCACTGTCCAGGGCGTGGCGGTGAAGTGGTTGCGGTAGCCTTGGATGAAGTCCGCGTTGCCTGGGCGACCCTCACCCCCAGCCCCTCTCCCGGAGGGCGAGGGGAGCGAAAAGTCGGTGACCGACTCTTCGAGCACCTGCGGCTGTTTGCCTTCGTGGTGGATTTCGGTCAGCAGCCAGAGGTCGTTCCAGCTGGGGCGCGGATGGTCGGTGAAGGCGAGGAAATGCCCCGACACCAGCAGCGTCTGGTCGCTTTCGCCCTGGGCCTGTTCGAAGTCATGGCGGTGGCGTTCGAGGGCGCGTTGGCTGAGGTGTTTGCCGCGTTCGCGCTCGACGAAGCGGCCGGGGTAGTCGTAGTCCTCGAGGTCCGGGACGAATTCGCTCTTGGCCTCGGCCTCCATCAGCAGTTTGGGCTTTTCGAAGTCGTAGTCGCGGCGGGTCACCCGGCTGGTACGGGTTTCCACGCGCACGCCGAAGCGTTTGATCACCGGCTTGTCGGCGACCAGGCCGCTGTCCTGCTGGTAAGCGGTTGGGGCGAGTTTGGGAAACGGCGTCTGGTCGTCGCCGAAGACCAGTACATGGCCCTGGTCGCTGTGCTGGAAGTGGTAGTGAATCCCTTCTTCCTCGCACAGGCGTTGGACGAAGTGCAGATCGGATTCGTCGTACTGCACGCAGTACTCGCGCTCGGGGTAGATCGAGCCGAGTTGGAATTGGTAGGCGTTGGCCTGGATGCCGTGCTCTTCGAGCACTTGGCTGATGATCTTCTCCACTGTCAGGTGCTGGAAGATCCGTTGGTTGGTGCGGTGCGCCAGGTAGGCCAGCTGTGGGCGCAGGGTCACATGATAGCGGCTCAGGCGCTTGCCGGATTCGCCTTGGGCGACGCGGTAGATCTGCCCGTGGATGCCGTTGCCGGCTTGGGATAGCGCCAGAAATGCCGACTGATGCAGCAGGCTTTCCAGGTCGAGGTCGGGACGTTCGCTGACCAGTTCCAGTTCGAACACGAAAGGCTGGCTGATCGCCTCGCGGCCGCTGAATTCGAGCACCTGCAGATCGTGGCTGACGCCTTCGATGCTGAGGCTGAAATGGGTCTGGTTGGCAGGGGCGAACATTCGTTGTTCCTCCGTTCCATGAGCCTGGGCTCTGGGAGTTATCGTTCCATGAAACGCAACGGCCAGGACGATGCCTGGCCGAAGCGCTGTTACGCGAACTCAGCCAAGACTTAGGCGGAGATCGGGGTACGCCAGTCGTCGGAACCGGAAGTACCGGAGACTTCGTGGGTCCAAACGATTTTGCGGTAGGTGAAGTACACGTCTTCCAGGTGGGTGAAGTGCGCCAGGCCTGGGTCTTGGCAGTTCGGCATGCGCGACTGCACGTCGACGATCACGGCATCTTCCAGCTCGATGGTGAAGTAGTGCTCTTGAGTACCGGTGGAGGAAGTGCGGTACCACTCCAGACGGCACTTGTTCAGACGCTCACCGGAGGTCAGGGAGTTGAAGATCAGCGGCGAGGATTTGTCGAAGACCTTGGTGATCATCAGCGGCTTGTGTACGCGCTGGCCAGTCGGCTGACCGGACTGCGGATCGCGCGGGATGATGACCTGGTGGTTGAAGGCTTGAACCAGGATCTGGTCTTCATGACCTTCCTGATAGATGTTACCGACCGAATCTTCGGTGAAGGTGCCGGCGGTGATCAGGCCTTGCTTGGTGCCTTCGAGGGACAGATACGCGGGTGTTGGCATGAGTGCTTTCCTTGCCTTGGGTCATGGATCTGTAGTGATCCGGGAGCCAAGTAGAAAGCCATAAGCGTGCCAGTTTTATAAATATCATTTAAACCAGCAACTTAGCGTGACCACGAATAATAGAAAAGTCGCAATGTGCGACAAGTCACAGAAAAGTGCGCAACTTCTTGCGCAGTACTGCGCAAGAAGTTGCGCGCTCGGCTATAGATCAATAACGGTGAAGCCTGTGTGAAAGTATCCACAGGCTTATCCACATTTTACTGCGCAGCTAATTGCGCAGTGGGCCTGTCGCCAAGCTACCCGCACTTGATAGGAAAACGCGAAAAATACCGCGAGAAAATGGAGCCGACACCATCACTGATGGATAACGCACGCTGTGAGAGCAAGCTTTCACTACGCTGCAGTTTTCATTGCAAGTTTGCTGCTTGCTTGCAGTCGATGCGATCAATAATTACATTAAGCCATCATTCAAGTGGCCCGTGTTTTGAACGGTGTCTGTGCCAAGGAATGCAAAATGACAGATAAACACCCCGGAGTGGGTGATGCACCTACCGTCGACACGGGCCTTGCCTGCCTGATAATGCTCGCGCGTTTCCATAACGTCGCCGCTTCCCCCGAACAACTCACCCACGAATACGCCGAAGACGGCCGCCAGTTTGGCCGCGCCGAGCTGCTGCTGGCGGCGAAGAAGCTGGGCCTTAAGGCCAAGTCCGCGCGCAGTTCGTTATCTCGCTTAAGCCACACACCGCTGCCGGCAATTGCCTGCGCGCAAGACGGTCGCTTCTTTATCATCGCCCGCCTGGATGAAGGCAAGGCGCTGATCCATGACCCCCAGGCGCAGCGCCCGGAAGTGCTGAGCTTCGAGGAGCTGGAGGCGCGCTGGAGCGGCGAGCTGATCCTGATCCGCTCCGAAGCCTCCCTGGCCGGCGACCTGGCCCGTTTCGACTTCAGCTGGTTTATCCCGGCCATCGTCAAATACCGCAAGCTGCTCGGCGAAGTGCTGCTGGTGTCCTTCGTACTCAACATTTTCGCGCTGCTCACGCCGTTGTTCTTCCAAGTGGTGATGGATAAGGTGCTGGTGCACCGCGGCCTGACCACCCTGGACGTGATCGCCATCGGTCTGCTCGGCATCATGATTTTTGAAACGCTGCTCAGTGGCCTGCGCAGCTACGTGTTCGCCCATACCGCCAGTCGCATCGATGTGGAACTGGGCTCGCGCTTGTTTCGCCACTTGGTGACCCTGCCGCTGGCCTACTTTCAGGCGCGCCGGGTCGGCGATTCTGTGGCGCGGGTGCGCGAGCTGGAAAACATCCGCAGCTTCCTTACCGGCAACGCCATCACCCTGGTGCTCGACGTGCTGTTCTCGGTGGTGTTTATCGCCGTGATGTTTATGTACAGCGGTTGGCTGACCCTGGTGGTGGTGCTGTCGTTGCCGCTGTACTTCATTGTCTCCCTGCTGATCACCCCGTTGCTGCGTGCACGGCTCAACGAGAGTTTTACCCGCGGCGCGGAGAACCAGGCCTTTCTGGTGGAAACGGTCAACGGCATCGACACCCTGAAATCCATGGCGGTGGAACCGCAGATCAACCGCAAGTGGGACAACCAGCTGGCTGGCTATGTCGCCGCCAGCTTCAAGACCCAGACCCTCTCGACCCTGGCCAATGAAAGCGTCGGCTTTATCGGCAAGCTGGTCACGGTCGCCACCCTGTGGCTCGGCGCGCGCCTAGTGATCGAGGGCGATCTCAGTGTCGGCCAATTGATCGCCTTCAATATGCTCGCCGGCCGGGTGTCGCAGCCGATCATGCGCCTGGCCCAGCTATGGACCAACTTTCAGCAGACCGGCGTCTCGGTGCAGCGCCTGGGCGACATCCTCAACACCCGCACCGAACTGTCCCAGGACTCGCGCAGCGCGCTGCCGCCACTGCGCGGCGACGTCGAGTTCGACCAGGTGCAATTCCGCTACCGCCCCGACGGCAGCGAAGTGCTGCGCGGCATCAGTCTGACCATCAAGGCTGGCGAGGTGATAGGTGTAGTGGGGCGCTCCGGCTCCGGCAAAAGTACCCTGACAAGACTATTGCAACGCCTCTACACCCCCGAACGCGGCCGGGTGCTGGTCGACGGCATGGATCTGGCCCTGGCCGATGTCTCATCCTTGCGCCGGCAAATTGGGGTCGTCTTACAGGACAATATGCTGTTCGCCCGCAGCATCCGCGAGAACATCGCCCTGGTCGACCCCGGCACACCGATCGAAGCGGTGATGCAAGCGGCGCAGATGGCCGGCGCCCACGAATTTATCCTCGAACTGCCGGAAGGCTACGACACCGTGGTCGGCGAACACGGCGCCTCGCTGTCCGGCGGCCAACGCCAACGCATCGCCATCGCCCGCGCGTTGATCGGCAACCCACGCATCCTGATCTTCGACGAAGCCACCAGCGCCCTGGACTACGAGTCCGAACGGATCATCCAGCAGAACATGCAGGCCATCTGCAAAGGCCGCACCGTGATCATCATTGCCCACCGCCTGTCCGCCGTGCGCGATGCCAACCGCATCCTGGTGATGGACCGCGGGCAGATCGTCGAGCAGGGCAGCCATGCCGAACTGCTCAGCCACCAAGCCGGTCACTACTCACGCCTGCACCGCCTGCAACAAGGCGGTGCCGCATGAGCGCCAAACGCGACCTACTCAACCGCTACCGCCAAGCCTGGCGCCACTCCTGGCAACACCGCAAGGCCATGGACGCGCCACCGCGGCTAAGCCATGAAGTGCAATTCCTCCCCGCCGCCCTGGCGCTGCAGGAACAACCGGTACACCCGGCGCCGCGCATCATCCAATGGACCCTTATGGTCTTCGCCGCCCTGACCCTGCTCTGGGCCTGCGTCGGCGAAATCGACGTGGTCGCCACCGCCAGCGGCAAGATCGTGCCCAGCGGCAAAAGCAAAGTCATCCAGCCCAGCGAAGTGGCGGTGGTCAAGGCCATCCACGTGCACGACGGCCAACGGGTCAAAGCCGGCGACCTGCTGATCGAACTGGACACCAGCATGACCGGCGCCGATGTCCAGCGTCTGAACAGCGACCTGCTCGCCGCCCAGGTCGACAGCGCCCGCGCCCAGGCGCTGCTCGATGCCATCGACCACAACACAGCGCCGACCAGCCTGGCGCAACTGATCCCCCAGGCCAGCGCCGAGCAACAACTGGCCGCCCAGCGTTGGCTGCAAGGCCAATACCTGGAACTGGCCAGCACCCTGGCACAAAGTGCCGCGGCCATCGAACAGCGCAACGCCGAAATCCAGGCCGCGCAAAGCAGCGTTGCCTCCCTGCAGCAAAGCCTGCCGATCAGCCGCGAACTGGCCGCCGACTACAAGCGCCTGCTCGACAAGCAATACGTCGCCAAACACGCCTACCTGGAAAAGCAGCAGATCCTCCTTGACCAGGAACGCGAACTCAGCACCCAGCAGTCGCGGGTGCGCGAACTCAGTGCCGCCAAGAAAGCCGCGCAAAGTCAGCAAAACAGCGTTATCGCACAAACCCGCCGCGCCATGCTCGACCTGCAGCACGAAGCCGAACAACGCGCCGCCGCACTGAGCCAGGAACTGAAAAAGGCCGAGCAGCGCGACCGCCTGATGCACCTCACCGCCCCGGTGGCCGGCACCGTGCAGCAATTGGCGATCCACACCCACGGCGGAGTGGTTACTGAAGCCCAACCGCTGATGGTTATCGTACCCAGCGACCAACCGGTGGAGGTCGAAGCCATGCTGGAGAACAAAGACATCGGCTTCGTCAGACCAGGGCAAGCCGTGGAGATCAAGGTCGAAACCTTTAGCTTCACCAAATACGGCGTAGTCAATGGCGTCGTGCAAAGCATCTCCAACGACGCCATCGAAGATGAAAAGCGTGGGTTGGTCTACAGCGCGAGGATTCAACTGAAGCAGGACAGTATTCAGGTTGGGGCGAACAAGATTGCGCTATCGCCGGGCATGGCCGTGCGGGCGGAAGTGAAGACGGATAAGAGGAAGGTGATCGATTACTTCTTGAGTCCGCTTAAGCAATATAAAAATGAAAGTATTACTGAGCGTTAGAGGGTTGAATGAAAAAGAAAATTGTAATCAGGCTAACTCTTTTAACTGTGATATTACTTGTGATTTCGAATTCCGTGAGCTATGGGGTAAAAGAGTTAGAGCAAGTGGCAGTCAGGGCGTACTTCAATTCAGATAGTAATCCCGCTAAAGGTTTGTATGACAAGCAGGGAAGGGTGATTGATGGTACAAAACCTTTGTCCGAATATGCTCCTGTAGTAGAGGCTGCACGAACTATCGAGGCAATGAAGACGGCTTTATGCATCTTCAATCTCCTTGCGCAGTTGATTTTAGCATTCTGCTTTGCATGGATCATTAAATCTGTTACCAAAAGGGAAGAATAATCATGTCAGAGACTCCTCGCGTCGAAAGAAGAATAGAAATAGTCAGATCTGGCCTCATCAGCAATCAACAATTAGCACTATCTGGATTAATGTATTCTAATCAAATCAAAGACGCTTGGGTTAATGCTGGTGACGAACTCCTTAAATCAACTATATATCCTAATGGAGCGCCTAAAGAAGGGGAGCCTTCTTCTATTGAGAATACCTTTTCAGATGTGCGTGGGGATCAGATTGCGGACGCCACGCTCCCAGGATTACTGGAGCCTCTCTGGAGTAATATTGATGACTCTCTCAGGGCTGAAGGTTTTTCTCCTCTGACTCCTGAAGAGCGAAAAGTTTGGCAAGACAATATGCCAGAGGTATTTGATCATACTCAATTGGAAGACGTGCCAAAACTAATAAGGGACTCGGCTTACGATAAAGCTCTTGAGGGGGTTGGGAAACTGGCCGAGCTGGCGGGTGAAGCTGCAAAAGAATATTACAGAGATAATGCGCCAGCGCTCGAAAAATTTTTAGATGATTTGATTGAAGGAGTAAAAGACGGCGTTCAAAAAGGAGTAGATGAAGCACAAGAGCTGGGTGACGATATCTCTGATGCTCTTGAGAAAGCATGGAATGACATGGGGGATAAGTTGGATGAGGCTAAAGATGCTTTAGGTGGCCTCTGGGATGATTTGGTAAAGGAACCTGCGGAAAAGCTACTTGATAAACTGAAAGACCTATTTCGGTCAGCAGAGTTAGCGATGAGCCCGTTAATTCTAGATTTGGATGGTGATGGTGTGGAGACCATCAATAGGAGTGAAGGTATACATTTCGACCACGACGGAAACGGACTTAGCGAGACAACTGGCTGGGTAGGTAGGGACGATGGGCTGTTAGTTTTTGATAAAAACGGCGATGGCCAGATAACCAGTGGGGGCGAGCTTTTTGGGAATTTTACCAAGGTAAACGACACCCAGACAGCAAGTCATGGATTCCAGGCTCTTTCCCTCTTGGACGAAAATGACGACGGGGTTATCAGTGCTGCGGATAGTGCTTTTAGCCAGTTGAAAATTTGGAAAGACTCGAATAGCAATGCCATAGTCGATAGCGGCGAGCTTCTGTTCCTAGCAGAGTTACAGATTAAGAGTCTTGGATTGGCATATACAGGTTCTTCCAATACTGATTTGCAGGGAAATCAGCATTTATTGTTGGGCAATTATACTAAGGACGACGACACGTCTCAGTCGATGAACGACGTTTGGTTTGCTGTGGATACCGCAAGAACTAAAACTGCGGAAATACTCACGGTAGATGACGATACTCTTTCGCTTCCTGATGTGACTGGATTTGGGAATGTGCATAGTCTTCACCAAGCAATAGCGCGGGATGAAACAGGTGGGCTTAAGCAGTTAGTTAAAGACTATTTGTCCGCAGATGATGCAGATCGGGCTAGTCTTATTGATGAATTAATATTTGTTTGGGTTGGGCGTGATGATCTATCTCCAGTTTACAACTCTAATGGTCGGCTTGATATAGTATCGATTGCTGGGATTTTAGAAGCTTTTCTGAATGACCCCTATAATGGCGGCTTTGGGCAGAACGCGAGCTTCAGACTGATGAGCACATACCAGGAGCTTACAAAATTTGTTCATGATCAGATAGTTTATAGCGGTACAGATGCTTTTTATGAAAAAATTGATGTTTATTGGGATAAAGAATTGCAGGGGTTTTCAATTGATATTGAGCCGCTTCTTGCTTTTGCCGTAGATAGTTTCGAGCGTTCCGAAGTCCACGGTGTTCGCGCGCTAGAAAAG
The DNA here is from genome assembly GCA_946886875.1 of uncultured Pseudomonas sp. The sequence goes on along the minus strand of CAMPJN010000098.1, from coordinate 357 downwards.
CTTGAATCATTTCTGACGGGGCATGGGGAATTAGGGGGCAATGCAGTAAGCCGCATCCAAGAAGGGTACACAAGTGTTGAAATCCTCGCCCATTACTTGCCATTCTTCGGTGCAATTGGTTCGTCTGTTTTTGGTCAAGACTCAAGCGATCATATTCAATTGTCAGATGGTAAAAGTGCAGCTTATGGCTTTGCCGGGGATGACACCATTGTTTCGGAGAGCAGTAACTCTACCCTGCTGGGGGGGGACGGCAATGACACCATCACCGATATCAACGGCAGCGATACCATCGAGGGCGGTGACGGCGATGACGTGATCACCGATCAGGGCAGCGGCACCAATACCCTGCGCGGTGGT
>CAMPJN010000097.1 GCA_946886875.1 uncultured Pseudomonas sp. | reverse complement strand
GAGCAAGCCGAGGCGATTCGCCTGACCGGCGAAAACCCACGTTACCTGAAAGGCGTGAAAGTTCATGCCGGTGTCGAACCGCTCAGCGACCTGGCGGCAACCCTCGACGCCTGCGAGCTGGTGTTCGTCGCCTTACCGTCTAGCGCCTTGCGCCAGGCCTTGCAGCCAATGGCGGACAAACTCCAAAGCAAACTGTTGATCAGCACCACCAAGGGTATCGAGGCGCAGAGCTTCAAGCTGATGAGCCAGATTCTCGAGGACATTGCTCCACAGGCGCGCATCGGTGTGCTGTCCGGGCCGAATCTGGCCAGGGAGGTCGCCGAGCATGCGTTGACCGCCAGCGTTATCGCCAGCGAGGACGAAGAGCTTTGTCAGCGTGTGCAGAATGCCCTGCATGGCCGTACCTTCCGCGTTTATGCCAGTGCCGATCGCTTCGGCGTCGAGTTGGGCGGGGCACTGAAGAACGTCTACGCGATCATCGCCGGAATGGCCGCGGCCCTCGGTATGGGCGAAAACACCCGGGGCATGCTGATTACCCGTGCTCTGGCTGAGATGACCCGATTCGCCGTGCAGCTGGGCGCCAACCCCATGACCTTCCTCGGCCTGGCTGGGGTCGGCGACTTGATCGTTACCTGCTCCTCTTCGAAGAGCCGCAACTACCAGGTCGGTTTCGCCCTGGGCGAAGGCCTGAGCCTGGAGGACGCGGTGGCGCGCTTGGGCGAAGTGGCGGAGGGGGTGAACACAATCAAGGTGCTGAAGTCCAAAGCCGAGGAATTGCAGGTGTACATGCCGCTGGTTGCCGGCTTGCATGCGATCCTTTTCGAAGGGCGGACGCTGGAACAGGTAGTCGAAGGGCTGATGCGTGCCGAGCCGAAGACCGACGTCGATTTCATTCCCACCACGGGTTTTTAGTTCAGTCCAGCGTTTCTGGAGCCGAACGGACTCGGGCGCTTTGACGCCGAGTCCGGCAGGCGAGCAATCGCGGCGTTATAGGAGATGACCATGAGTGAAGCGAATATGAGCGAAGAAGGTAAAACCCTGGAGCGCGAGTCCATAGTGCTGCGGATTCTGTGGATGGTGCTGTTCGCGATTATCTGGCAATTGGCTGAGCTGTTGCTGGGCGCCGTGGTGTTGCTGCAACTCGGCTACCGCTTGTTCTACGGAGCGCCGAGCGGCAGCCTGCTCGGTTTTGGCGACAGTCTGTGCCAGTACCTGGCGCAGATCGGCCGCTTCGGCACCTTCAACAGTGAAGAGAAGCCTTGGCCGTTCACCGATTGGCCAACGCCGCTGGCACCTCAGGGTGAAGCGCCGCATAGCATCCCGCCAGCGCCCCATCCGGTGCGCGATGAAGAACCGCGGCTGTGAGCATTGTGCGATGAGGCTCTGGCTGCTGCGCCATGGCGAAGCCGAAGCGCAGGCGCGTACCGACGCCGGACGCGCCTTGACCGCTCATGGTCGGCAAGAGGTTCTGCAGTCGGCGCAGCAGCTGCAGGGGCGCCCGCTCGACCTGATTCTGGTCAGCCCCTATGTGCGCGCCCAGCAAACCGCGGCGCTGGTCAAACAGGCGTTGAACTTCAATGGCGAGTTGCGCAGCGTGGCCTGGTTGACACCTGACAGCGACCCTCGTGAAGTGTTGACTAAGCTTGCACGCTTCACCGCGGCAGAGTTGCTCCTGGTTACCCACCAGCCCCTGGTCGGTAGCCTGGGCGGTTGGCTGGTGCACGGTCATCGCCAACAACCGTTGGCCATGGCCACCGCCAGCCTGGCTGAGCTGGAAGGTGAAATGCCTGCCGCCGGTACTATGGATCTGCTGGCGCTGACCCATCCGCAGCGAGTTTAACAAAACGCTACTGGGCGAAACATATATCTACTTGCGGCACTCCTTTGCGCGTGGAATAGTCTGACCAAGCAATTGCTTGGTTGGCTCCGTTATTCCCACAATAAAAACAAAGGAGGAAGCCCTGTGGCTGATGCGCTCAGTTTGCCGCTCGAGGTGTTTTATCAACGCGAGGCGAGGCACCCGAACAAGAAATTCCTGATTCAGCCGCTGCCGAGTGGTCAGCTGCAGGAGCTGAGTTGGGCCGAGGTCGGTGAGCAGGCACGTCGCGCCGCTGGCTGGTTGCGCAGCCAGGAACTACCTCCGGGCAGCCGCGTGGCGCTGTTGTCGAAGAACTGCGCACATTGGATAGTCGCCGACCTGGCGATCTGGATGGCCGGGCATGTTTCGGTGCCGCTGTACCCGAACTTGACCGCCGAATCGGTCCAGCAGGTGTTGCGTCATTCCGGTGCGGCGCTGCTGTTCGTCGGCAAGCTGGACGACTGGGCCGGCATGGCGCCCGGCGTACCGGCAGAGTTGCCGACCATTGGCTTGCCACTGCGCCCGGCAGGCATCTTCAGCTATCTGTGGGATGACTTGCAGGCCTGCTCGCCGATTCGCGATAACCCCATGCCCGCGGCCGATCAGCTCGCCACCATCATTTACACCTCCGGTACCACCGGCATGCCCAAGGGCGTGATGCACAGCTTCGGTAATTTTGGCTTTGCCGCCAGCCATGCCACCGAACTGTTCGGCGTCGGTGAGCAGGACCGGGTGCTGTCCTATTTGCCGCTGTGCCATGTCGCCGAGCGCATGTTCGTCGAGTTGGCTTCGCTCTACTCGGGGCAGACAATCTATTTCGCCGAAAGCCTCGACACCTTCCTTGTCGATCTCAAACGCGCGCGGCCGACGGTGATCTTCGGTGTGCCGCGCATCTGGACCAAGTTCCAGATGGGTGTGTACAGCAAGATGCCGGCGGCGCGTCTCGACTTCCTGCTAAAGCTGCCGATTATCGGCCGTATCGTCGGCAAGCGGGTATTGGTGGGCCTGGGTTTGGACGCGGTGCGCTATGCGTTGTCTGGCGCAGCTCCGGTGCCGGAAGCCTTGCTCAACTGGTACAAACGCCTGGGCCTGGATGTGCTCGAAGTCTATGGCATGACCGAAAACTGCGGCTATTCCCACGTCTGTCGGCCGGGCAAATTCAAGCAGGGCTGGATCGGCCAGAACAGCCCTGGGGTCGAGGTGCGTATCGCCGAGGATGGCGAAGTGCAGGTGCGCAGCGGTGCGACCATGCAGGGCTATTACCTGGACCCGGAGAAAACCGCGGAAACCATCACCGCCGACGGCTTTCTGCGTACCGGCGACAAGGGCGAGCAGGACGCCGAGGGCAACTTGCGCCTGACCGGGCGGATCAAGGAAATCTTCAAGACCAGCAAGGGCAAATACGTGGCCCCGGCACCGATCGAAAATCGCCTGGCCGAGCATGCGCGTATCGAACAGGTGTGCGTGGTCGGCGATGGCATGGCGCAACCCATGGCCCTTTGCGTGCTTTCCGAAGTGGGGCGCAACGAAGCCCTGAACGGTGCACGACAGGAACTGCAGAGCAGCCTGAAAAAGCTGCTGGATGAGGTCAATCAGGGCCTCGACAAGCACGAGCGGGTGCAGCGTCTGATTTTGGTCAAGGATGTCTGGGCGGTGGATAACGGCTTTCTTACGCCGACTCTGAAAATCAAGCGCGCCGTGGTCGAAGGGACTTATAGCGAGCGTTTTGACGAGTGGAGCGAACACGCCGACAGTGTGCTTTGGCACGAGTGAAGTTTGGCTGCGAACCGGCCGATATCGGCCGGTAATTCGAATATGGAGCGGTTATGCATATATGGCAGCAAACACCCGACCTGGCGAATCTCAACCAGTCGCTGAAAAATACCATCGGCGAACTTCTCGATATCCGTTTCGAGTCCTATGACGATCAATCCCTGACCGCCAGCATGGTGGTCGATCCACGCACCCATCAGCCCTATGGTCTGCTGCACGGTGGCGCGTCCGTGGTATTGGCGGAAACCCTCGGTTCCACCGCCAGCTATCTATGCATCGACAACAGCAAGTTTTATTGTGTGGGCCTGGAGGTTAACGCCAACCACCTTCGCGGTTTGCGCAACGGCCGGGTCACCGCGGTGGCCCGCGCCGTACACCTGGGGCATACCACCCACGTCTGGGATATTCGTCTGAGCGGAGAAGACGGCAAGGCCAGCTGCATTTCGCGCTTGACCATGGCCATAGTGCCTTTAGGTGAAAACGGCCCTGCGCAACGCTAGTCAAAGGTCGCTCTTGTAGCCCGGATGCAATCCGAGAGCGGTTACCGGGGTGCAAAACCACCCCGGATTGCGCCTTGGCTTCTACGGGCTACGGCTGTGCGAGGGCGGATGACACCATTCCCCTGAAGTTTGGCCATAGTGCCGTTATTCACTGGCCGTTTTGTCATTGCCGTGGCGGCGCGGCTGCCGGACAATCTGCCGAACATTTGCCAAAAGCCAGTCGCCATGACCCAGACCCTATTCTTCGCCCATGCCAATGGCTTCCCCTCGGCTACCTACGGCAAGCTGTTCGCCGCTCTGGCACCGGAATATCAGGTCCGGCATTTACCGCAGCACGGCCACGATCCGCGCTTTCCGGTGAACGACAATTGGAGCAACCTGGTCGATGAATTGATTCACCACCTCGAACAACACGACGAGCCGGTATGGGGCGTCGGCCATTCCCTCGGCGGCGTGCTGCATTATCACGCGGCGCTGCTAAGGCCCGAGCTATACCGCGGCGTGGCGATGCTCGACTCGCCGGTGCTGACCCTGGCCGATAAAGTGGTGATCCGCGCGGCCAAGCGCTTCGGCTTTATCGACCGCATTACCCCGGCCGGGCGCACCCTGGGGCGTCGCGAAGTGTTCGTCGATCTGGCCGAGGCGCGCGACTATTTCGCCGCCAAGAGCCTGTTCCGCCGCTTCGATCCTGAATGCCTTGAAGCCTATGTGCAGCACGGTTTGCAACCGGCGGGCGAAGGCCTGCGCTTGCGTTTCGATGCGGCCACCGAGATCAGCATTTATCGTAGCGTGCCGCACACCAGTCCGGGCCGTCCGCAGCAGTTGCAGGTGCCGTTGGCCATGGTACGTGGCCGTCATAGCCGGGTGGTGTTGCCGCATCACGCTCATTTGGTGCGGCGGGTGCCGCGCGGCGAATACTTGACGTTGCCCGGTGGCCATATGTTTCCGCTGGAGCGGCCCCAGGACACTGCCGCGCTGCTCAAACAACTCTTCACTCGCTGGAACGGCCAGCCCAGCCTGGAGCAATCGGCATGAATCTGAATTTCGAAGAAGTCCGCCTGAGTCTGCCGCATATCGAGCTGGCCGCGCACCTCTATGGTCCGGCGGATGGCGAGCCGGTTATCGCGCTGCATGGCTGGTTGGACAACGCGGCGAGCTTTGCGCGCCTGGCGCCGAAGTTACCAGGGCTGCGTATCGTCGCCCTGGATTTCGCCGGTCACGGTCATTCCGATCATCGCCCTGCGGGTGGTAGCTATGCGATCTGGGATTACGCCCATGATGTGCTGCAAGTCGCCGAGCAGTTCGGCTGGCAGCGCTTTTCCCTGCTCGGGCATTCTATGGGCGCCATCGTCTCGGTGCTGCTGGCCGGCGCCATGCCCGAACGGGTCAAGCGCCTGGCCTTGATCGACGGTCTGATTCCCTACACTGGCGAGGCCGATAGCGCGCCGCAGAAACTTGGCGAGGCACTCAAGGCGCAACTGGCCCTGGCCGGCAAGAGCAAACCGGTATACGCCGAGTTCAGCCGCGCGGTGGAAGCACGCATGCGCGGTGTTGGTGCGGTCAGTCGCGAAGCGGCCGAGCTGCTGGCGCAACGTGGCCTGATGCCGGTGCCTGGTGGTTATACCTGGCGCACCGACAGTCGCCTGACCTTGCCATCGCCGATACGCCTGACCTACGCCCATGCCATGGCCTTCGCCCAGTGCCTGCAATGCCCCGCCAGCCTGGTATTGGCCGAGCAGGGCATGTTGCAGGCGCAGCCGCGGGTGAGCGAGTTGCTCGAAGGTTTGCCGATCCATACCCACACCTTGCCGGGCGGCCATCACCTGCACCTGGATGACGAAGCGGGTGCGGCGCTGGTAGCAGACTGTTTCAAAGCTTTCCTGCAGTCGCCTTGACTTGCTAAAGACAACTGGGGAAGGTGTGGTCGATTGCAATGGAGAATCGCATGATCGACCTGTACACAGCCGCGACACCCAATGGACACAAGGTGTCCATCGCTCTGGAAGAGCTTGGTTTGCCCTATCAGGTGCATGCCCTGCGTTTCGATAAGCAGGAGCAGAAGGCGCCGGCATTCCTCAAGATCAATCCCAACGGGCGGATTCCGGCGATTGTTGATCGCGACAACGACGACTTCGCGGTGTTCGAGTCCGGCGCGATTTTGCTCTACCTCGCCGAGCGCACCGGCCAGCTGTTGCCAACTGACGCCAAGGGCCGCTCTCTGGTGATTCAATGGCTGATGTTCCAGATGGGCGGGGTCGGTCCGATGCAGGGCCAGGCCAATGTGTTCTTCCGTTATTTCCCGGAAAAGCTGCAAGGCCCCATCGATCGCTACCAGCATGAAACCCGGCGCCTCTATGAGGTGCTGGATACACGCCTGGGCGAGGTCGACTACCTGGCCGGCGACTACAGCATCGCCGATATCGCCACCTATCCCTGGGTACGTGTGCATGAATGGGCCGGTGTGTCGGTGGACGGTTTGGCTAATCTGCAGCGCTGGATGAACACCCTGAGCGAGCGGTCGGCGGTGCAGCGTGGCCTGCTGGTGCCGCAGCGTGAGGAAGACGGCGACAAGCTGGTCAAGGCCGCCCAGTCGATGCTGATCAAGTGAGGGAACGCATGCGTTTTTTGAGTATTGCAGGCTTGTTGCTGGCACTGGCCAGCGGCGCGGTGAGCGCCGATGTTCCCGGTAGCCATGACCTCGAGGTGTTACCACGCTTTCCCGGAAGCAAGATCGTCGGCTTCGAGGCCCCGTCTGAACAGGAACGAATCTACCCGCAAGGCTCGATTCGGCGCATCAGCGGTCGCTTGCGTTACGAACGGGAGGTGGCGCTGCAAGGTCAACTGACTTCGGTGACCTATGAGCTGCCGCGTACTCATGCCGCCGATGAGGTTTTCACCAGGGCCCGCGAAGCCCTGCAGGCACAAGACGCCGAGTTGCTCTACTGGTGCCAGGGCCGCGAGTGCGGTTCGAGCAGCCTGTGGGCCAACTCGGTATTCGACCAGTCGATTCTCTACGGCTCCGACGACCAACAGGCCTATGTATTGATGCGCCTGGCCGAGCCGCGGCATGACAGCGTTGTGGCGCTTTACAGCATTACCCGGGGCAACAAGCGTGCTTACCTGCACGCCGAGTTGTTCGAAGCGGCTCAGCCGCTCGCCGATCTGTTGCCCACGCCTGCTACCTTGCTGCGGCAATTGAAGAGCACCGGCGAATTGCGCTTGCCCAATAGAACCGCGCCTAGCGAGGCCTGGGGCGCGGTGCTGGCGCGTAGCCTGAATCTCGACAGCACCCTGCGTGTCAGTCTCAGCGGGCCCGAGGCCGAAGCCTGGCGTGCGGCGCTGATCGAGCAACGGGTGAGGGCGGGGCGCTTGGAATTAGGCGAGTCGGAGACCACGGGTCTGCATGTAAAATTGCTGCGTTGACGGGCGGGCAATCCAAGCGTCAGATCGAAACCTACTGAACTTTCCCTTCGAGGCTTTGCGCATCCGCGTAGAGCCTTTTTGCCGTTTTAGTTTGCCTGTGGAGCTGTGTGAATGGCCAATAACGATCGCTTGCTGGTGCAGATCCTGTTGCTCGCCCTGCTGGGCGCGAGCATGTGGGTGCTGGCGCCGTTCTGGTCGGCGTTGTTCTGGGCTGCGGTATTGTCGTTCGCCAGTTGGCCGATGATGCGCGTGCTGACGCGGCTATTACGCGGCCGACAGGCCCTGGCCGCGGGTCTGCTGACCCTGGGCTGGACCGTGCTGGTGGCCGTGCCCCTGGTGATGCTGGGGTTCAATCTGGCCGACCATATCAAGGATGCGACCGCCCTGGTCAAAGGCTTCCAGGTCGAAGGCCTGCCGCCGCACCCGAGCTGGCTGGGCGGGATACCCTTTGTCGGCGAGCGTTTGGTAAGTTTCTGGGAAACCATCGACGAACAAGGCGCGGCATTTTTCGCCACCGTGCGGCCTTACCTTGGCCAGGTCGGCAACTGGCTATTGGCGCGCAGTGCACAGATCGGCGGTGGCATGTTGGAACTGGCCCTCAGCCTGATTCTGGTGTTCTTCTTCTATCGCGATGGCCCGCGCCTGGCTTCCTTCGCCGAAAGCCTGTTGGAACGCCTGATCGGCGACCGCGCCGAACATTATCTGGAACTGATCGCCGGCACTGTACAACGGGTGGTCAACGGCGTGATTGGCACCGCGGCGGCGCAAGCAATCCTGGCCTGGATCGGCTTTTCCATCGCCGGTGTGCCCGGTGCATTGCTGCTCGGACTGCTGACCTTCGGCGCCAGCCTGATCATGATCCCACCGCTGATCTGGGCCCCGGCCGTGGCCTGGTTGGTCTGGCAGGGCGAGGTAGGCATGGCGATCTTCCTCGGCGTCTGGGGCATCTTCATCATCAGCGGCGTGGACAACATCCTCAAACCCTACCTGATCAGCCGCGGCGGCAACCTGCCGTTGGTGGTGGTGCTGCTGGGGGTATTCGGCGGCATCCTGGCCTTTGGTTTTATGGGGCTGTTCCTCGGCCCGACCCTCCTCGCCGTGGCCTACAGCCTGCTCAGCGATTGGGTGGCGGATAAAACCCCGCACCTTGGTGTGGCGGGCCCCTCGGCTGCCGGCGAAGCGGCTACTGTGTCTGAGTCCAGCAAGCAGCCGGATTGAGTCGGGGTCACATATCGCCCCGCTCATACTTGTCCAAGGTATCGCTGGCGATCTGCCGGCCGAGCATGATCAGTTCCGGGGCTTTGTAGAACTCGAAGAAGCGGCACACGCGCTTGGGCACGTTGATCAGGATATCCGGCGGGTAGCCGGCGATCTTGTATTGCGCCAGCGAGGTCTGCATCACCTCGAAGCTCTGGTTGATCAATTCCAGCAGCGAAGCCGGGCCGCTGAGGTCGGCGACACGCGAGCCGCTGGCTGACTTGGGCGTAGAGGCTTTTGTCGCCGTGGTCGGCGGGTGTTGATGCCACGGGTTGATGGCTTCGGCCGGAGGCGCCTCGACCTGGTTTTCCAGCAATAGCAGTTCGTCGTCTTCGCCGCTTTTGCGGCGGAACGACGGCAGGGCCGAGCCGAGGGAGCTCATCATCAGGTCGAAACGACCTTTCAGCGCTGGCGCGCGTTCGATCACCGGTAGTTCGTAGTGTTGCTGGTTGGTCGAGTTGAGGTTGACCGCGACTATCAAATCGCAGTGGCTGGATACCACCGGCACTATGGGCAAAGGGTTGAGCAGGCCGCCGTCGACCAGCATGCGTTTACCTTGCACCACCGGAGTGAACAGACTGGGAATCGCCGCCGAGGCGCGCATGGCTTGATGCAGGCAGCCTTCCTGGAACCAGATTTCCTGCTGGTTGGTCAGGTCGGTGGCCACCGCGGTGAAGGGGATCGACAGGTCTTCGATATTGATTTCGCCGACTATCTCGCGAATCTTGCCGAACACCTTTTCGCCACGGATCGCGCCCAAGCGGAAGCTGACATCGAGCAGGCGCAGCACGTCCAGGTAATCCAGGCTTTGCGTCCAGTCGCGGTATTCGTTGAGTTTGCCGGCGGCATAGATACCGCCCACCACGGCGCCCATGGAGCAGCCGGCTATGCAGGCGATCTCGTAACCGCGCGCTTCCAATTCTTCGATCACACCGATATGCGCGTAACCACGTGCGCCTCCGGAACCCAGTACCAGCGCAATGCGCTTGCTCATAACCTCTCCTAATGATCCGCTATCCGTCGAACATACGCGCCGCCCGGTCCGGCGCCAAGGTGCTATTTGCATCCGCAAGCCGCAACGCCGTTGCGCTTTGTGACTCACCGGGAGGTGGGAAATTCCGCAACGCGAGAGCGTTCACTATGGTTTTCGCCGGCCTGTTAGAATCCGCGGCTTGTCGAGGCGATACGAGCGATTTCATGAGCGAGCCCATACGTTTGACCCAGTACAGCCACGGCGCCGGCTGTGGTTGCAAGATTTCCCCCAAGGTATTGGACGTGATTCTGGCGGGCAGCGGCGCGCAGAATCTCGACCCCAAACTCTGGGTGGGCAATACCTCGCGTGACGATGCCGCTGTCTATGCCATCGATGAAGAGCGCGGCGTGGTCTCGACCACCGACTTCTTTATGCCGATCGTCGACGATCCCTACGATTTCGGCCGTATCGCCGCCACCAATGCGATCAGCGACATTTACGCCATGGGCGGCGATCCGCTGATGGCCATCGCCATTCTCGGCTGGCCGGTGAATGTGCTGGCGCCGGAAGTGGCCCGCGAAGTGATCCGCGGCGGCCGCTCGGTCTGTGACGAGGCCGGTATTCCCCTGGCCGGCGGTCACTCCATCGACGCCCCCGAGCCGATCTTCGGCCTGGCGGTCACCGGCCTGGTCGACAAGCGCAATATGAAGCGCAACGACACTGCAACCGCCGGTTGCCAGCTCTATCTGACCAAACCCCTGGGCATCGGTATCCTTACCACGGCCGAGAAAAAAGCCAAATTGCGCACCGAGGATGTGGGTCTGGCGCGCGACTGGATGTGCACCCTGAACAAGCCCGGCAGCCGCTTCGGCAAGCTGGCCGGGGTTATGGCGATGACCGATGTCACCGGCTTCGGCCTGCTCGGCCATCTGGTCGAAATGGCCGACGGCAGCGGCCTGACCGCGCGCGTCGAGTTCGCCAAGGTGCCGCGTTTGCCCGGTATCGACTATTACCTGGAGCAGGGCTGCGTGCCCGGCGGCACCCTGCGTAATTTCGACAGCTACGGCGAGAAGATCGCGCCCTTGAGCGAGCGCTATAAACACTTGCTGTGCGACCCGCAAACCAGCGGCGGCTTGCTGGTGGCGGTAACTGCGGAGGGCACGGCTGAGTTTCTCGCCGTGGCATCCGAGCTGGGCTTGGCCCTCGAGCCGATCGGCCAGTTGCTTGAGCGACAGACTTACGCGGTAGAGGTGTTTTGATGCGCGATAACACCAGCGACTACCGCCAGCTGTTTCTCTCGGGCGCGCCGATGATGGATGCCC
>CAMPJN010000096.1 GCA_946886875.1 uncultured Pseudomonas sp. | reverse complement strand
TGGTCTGCCTGTTCGATACCGAGCGCGGGCCAATGGCCGTGGTGCTGGTCGGCGCAATGATTGTCGCGTCGATCGAAACCGTATGGGCCGGCCTGGTAACGCCGCCCAAGCGCAGCCTGAAAACCTTCCGCTATGACGAAGCCGCACGTGCGCCCATCGTTCTCGACAAGGGCGCAGAACTGGGACGCTTCAAGCTCGGTTCCACCGCCATCGTGCTGTTCGGCGCCGACCAGGTGCAATGGGCCCAGGAGCTGGTGGCCGGCAGCCCGGTGCAGATGGGACAGTTGCTGGGCAGCAACGCTCCGTCTCTCTGAACACTCGAGCCGGGGGCACACCAGCTGCCCCCGGCGCTGCCGCAATCGCGCCGCCATTGAACCCCGCAGGCTTTCCTCGCTCAAATCAAGACAGTCCCACCTCGGCATTCTGCTCCGTGCACCAGTCGCAACGCTCTGCAATCGAGCTGCGACCGCTAGAGGATGCTGCTAGAGTTGCAAGCACGACCGCAACGAGTTGCCCACGCAGGCATTGGGAGTGTCCGAGTTAGATGGATAAACAGAGTCACCACCTCCAACTCCGCGTACCCACGCCTCATAAGCAGAGCCTGTCTTTCTGCGATGCCAGCCCGCGCGGGCTGAAGCGCTGGATCGAGGCGCTGCCAAAAGCCAATATCGGCGAAACCGCTCGCCAGCTGTACCAAGCCCTGATCGAGCTCAACCAGCTGGTCACCCCTTCGGATGTTCGCCTGCAATTGCTGGAATTGCTGCGCCCCGAGGTGTACTTCGTCTGCAAGCAACTGGAGCGGCACTTCCTCAACCAGTCGATCGTCCTCGATGAGCGACCGCGCAAGGTCGCCAACCTCTGCCAGGCACTGCAGAACCACCTGGCCATCGGCTATAAACTAATCATCGTGCGCCTGGCGCCGCAGCAAAATCTCGAGCGCAACCAACTATTGGCGACCGCATTGCAGCGCGCCACCTATAGCCTCTGCGGCCCCTTGGTGCGCGCCAGCCAGCTGTATTGCCCGGTGCCGGAAGGACTCTGGCTGGAACTGCATCAGCTCTATCAAATCGCCGCGGAGCGCGATCTGCACAGACGGGTGATCCGCGACCCGCAAGCGCTACACACCCATGATCTAAGTATCGAACAGAGTTACCTGGTGGCCCTGCTGCTCGGTTGCGCGCGCTGCAACCAGATGCGCCAAGGCGCCATCGCACGTCTCGCCGAGGCCCTCGAACCCTGGAGCACACTGGTCAGGTTGCAGGCCGGAGACGCACCCAGCAGCCTGTTTGCCGTGGCTCAGAACGTGGACGGCCCGCCGCGCTATACCTCGCTGCTGCAAAGCAGTGAACTGCCCAACGCTCTGGGTATAAACCCGCAACCGCTGGTCGATGCGCTCAGCGAGTACTCGCAACTACCTGCCGATCAACGTGATAAAGCCCGCTTGCTGGTGCCCGAGGGATTTACCCAGGACATGCTGCAGCACCTCTGCGCCGCCTGGGGCGATATTTCCGAGCGCAGCTTCCAACGCAACCAGGGGCAAGGCGCGCTGACGCTCTGCATCGGCATGAGCGCGCTGCACTTCTTCCTGGCAAAAAAGCGCTCATTCAACGACGTCCTGAAACGCCCGAGCGAGGCCGCCACCGCGGTATTCGCAACGCCCGGCGGCACACCGGATATCTGGGCCAACGCCTTCGATGCGCCGAAAATCAACGAATGGACCCAGGGCCTGCCTCTGGAGAATATCGAATATCAGCGCCCGCAATCGCAGCAAGAAGGCGCTGCCAGTGCGGCAGCGAGCCGCGAAGATTACCCGACCTTCACCTTGCCCATCGTCAATCACAGCCCCGGCGGCTACTGCATGTCCTGGCCAAAAGAGGTGCCGAGCCAATTGCAAGCCGGCGAGATCATCGGCCTTCAGGATTCGCCGGAACACGACTGGAGTATCGCGGTGGTGCGCTGGATCCGCCAAGTCCGCGGCGGCGGCACCCAAATGGGCATCGAACTGATCGCACCTCATGCCGAACCCTGCGGTCTGCAACTGGTGCGCAAAACCGAGCAGAACAGCCAGTATTTACGCGCCTTTTTATTGCCCGGGATCAGCGCGATTTCCCGCCCTGCCTCGCTGATAACCCCGCGCTTACCCTTCCAGGAGGGCAACAAAGTGCTGATCAACCGCAACGGCAGCGAGCGCACCGCACTGCTCAGTCGCCGACAAACCAGTACCGGCAGCTTCAGCCAGTTCGAATACCGCGAGATTGAGCAAGCCCCGACCGACCAAGGGAAACCCGTCACAGCGCAGAAAAGCCGTGGCTCGGGCGGGGAGGAAGACTTTGACTCGCTCTGGAAGTCTCTGTAGATTGCCGACTCTCCACCTTTTGTCGCCTTTTCGCGCCCGTTCGGCGCAGACTTGATCTCAGCTATGGCCATTGAAAAAAAAACCATTCGGCTCCTCATACTCGAAGATTCGCAAAACGAGGCGGAACGGCTCGTCAGCCTGTTTCGTAACGCTGGGCGCGCGACCCGCGTACACCGCCTGACCTCCAGCGAAGATCTGGCCGAAGCGCTACAGCAGAGCTGGGACTTGTTGATCGCCGCGCCGACCAGTGAGCACCTCGACCCGCACGAAGCCATCAGCGCCATTCGCCGCCAGGCCAAGGACATTCCGGTCATTCAGCTGCTCGCCGACAACGATTCCGATAGCGTCACCGAGGCTTTGTCGATTGGCGCGCAGGATGCCCTGCCCCAAGGCGAGGACGAGCGCCTGGTGCTGGTCGCCAAGCGCGAATTGAGCAATCTCGAAGAGCGACGCGCCCGTCGTGGCGCAGAAGTGGCGCTACGCGAAGCAGAAAAACGCTGCCAACTGCTGCTCGACAGCTCCGTGGACGCGATTACCTACGTGCATGACGGCATGCATATCTATGCCAACCGCGCCTACCTTGAGCTCTTCGATTATCACGATGCCGACGAGCTCGAAGGCATGCCGATGATCGACCTGATCGCCAGCACCGACCAAAGCAACTTCAAAGACTTCCTGAAGAACTACCAAAGCGCCGAGGGCGCCGCCGAACTGGCCTGCACCGGAGTCAAGGCAGACGGTAAGAGCTTCGCTGCGCGCATGAACTTTTCGCCGGCCACCTACGACAGCGAACCCTGCATTCAGGTGGTGATTCGTGCTGAGTCGGGCAACGCCGAGCTGGAAGAGAAGCTGCGCGAGATCAGCAGCCAGGATCTGGTGACCGGGCTGTACAACCGCAGCTACTTCCTCGAACTCATGGACGCAGCGGTCGAGCGCGCGGTCAACGCCGGGCAACCTGCCTGCCTGGCCTATATCCGTCTCGACCAGTATTCCAGCCTGCTGGCCGAAGTCGGCTTGGCCGGCATCGACCTGCTGCTCACCGACCTGACCACGCTACTGCGCGCGCACTTCCCCGCCGAAGCGCAACTGGCGCGCTTCGGCGACGACGTGTTCGCGGCATTGCAACCGGGGCTGACGGCGGAGCAATCCGAGGCAGGCCTCAGTGCCTTGCTGAAGAAAGTCGAAGGTCACCTGTTCGATGTCAGCGGCCGTACCGTGCAAACCACCTTGTCGATCGGCATCGCCGGGCTAAACGAGAAAACCGCCAAGGCCCAGGAAGTGGTCGACCGCGCCCACCGCTGCGCGGACGAGCTCCACGGCAATGCACTGAAGATTTTCAACCCCGCCGACGAACTGGCCGCCGCCGCCAACCGCGGCAGCCTGCTGGCGATGGTGCAGCAAGCACTGGAAAACAACAGCTTCCGCCTGCTGTTCCAGCCGATCATCAGCCTGCGCGGCGACAGTCACGAGCACTACGAGGTGCTGCTGCGCCTGCTCAACCCCAAGGGCGAGGAAGTACCGCCCCAGGACTTCCTCGCCGCGGCCAAGGAAGCCGGTCTGGGTGAAAAGATCGACCGCTGGGTGATTCTCAGCTCGATCAAATTACTCGCCGACCATCGCAGCAAGGGTCATAGCACCCGCCTGTTCGTGCACTTGTCGAGCGCCAGCCTGCAGGATCAGACCCTGCTGCCCTGGCTCAGCGTGGCCCTGAAAGCCGCCCGCCTGCCGTCGGATTCACTGGTATTCCAGTTCAGCGAACCCGATGCCATCGCCTGCCTGAAACAAGCCAAGGTTCTCAGCCAGGGCTTGCACGAACTGCATTGCAAGGTCGGCCTCAGCCAGTTCGGTTGTGCGATCAACCCGTTCAACACTCTGAAACACCTGAATATCGACTTCGTCAAAGTAGACGGTTCCTACTCCCAGGATCTGAGCCAGACGGAAAATCAGGAAGCGCTGAAAACCCTGCTGGCCAGCCTGCATGCGCAAGCCAAAATGACCATAGTGCCCTTCGTCGAAAGCGCCACCGTCCTCGCCACACTATGGCAGGCCGGGGTCAATTACATTCAGGGCTACTACCTGCAAGGCCCCAGTCAATCGATGGATTACGACTTCTCGGCGGGCGACGAATAACAGTACGGACAAAGAAAAGCCGACGCATGCGTCGGCTTTTTTGTATCTGCTGCGTTATTCCAGACCGTCGCGGTCGCGAAATCCCAGCAGATAGAGAATGCCATCCAGGCCCAGGGTCGAGATCGCCTGCTTGGCCGATTGCTTGACCAAGGGTTTGGCGCGAAAGGCCACACCCAGGCCAGCAATCGCCAGCATCGGCAGGTCGTTGGCGCCATCGCCCACGGCAATGGTCTGCTCCAGACGCAGCCCCTCTTTTTGCGCCAGCTCACGCAGCAGGTCGGCTTTGCGCTGAGCATCGACGATCGGCTCGACTGCGACACCGGTAACCAGACCGTCGACGATTTGCAGCTCGTTGGCGAATACGTAGTCGATGCCCAGCTTGGTCTGCAACTGCTTGGCGAAATAGCTGAAGCCGCCGGAAAGAATCGCGGTTTTATAGCCCAGCCGACGCAGCTCGCTGAACAGCGTCTCGGCGCCTTCGGTCAGGCGCAGCGAAGCGCCGATTTCGCTCAGCACGCTTTCCGGCAAGCCCTTGAGCAGCGCCAGGCGCTCCCTGAAGCTGGCGGCGAAGTCCAGTTCACCACGCATCGCGCGCTCGGTGATTTCGGAGACTTTTTCCCCGACCCCCGCGGCCTTGGCCAGCTCGTCGATCACCTCGGCCTCGATCAGCGTCGAGTCCATGTCGAATACCGCCAACCGACGATTGCGGCGGAACAGCGAATCGCGCTGAAAGGCGATATCGACGTTCAACTCCTGAGCCACGCTGAGAAACTCGGCGCGCAATCCCGCCGGATCGGCCGGCTCGCCACGCACGGAAAATTCGATGCAGCCCTTGCCTTGGTCCATTGGGGTATCCAACGGCATGCGTCCGGACAGACGATCGATATGATCGATATTCAGGTCGTACTTGGCGGTGATGGCGCTGACCCGCTGCAGTTGCTCGGCCGTGACCTTGCGGGTCAACAGGGTGACGATATGCCGGGCCTTGCCCTGGCCGCTGACCCATTGCTGATAATCCGCCTCGGACACCGGGGTGAAACGTACCTGCTGGTCGAGTTTGTAAGCGGTGAACAGCACATCCTTGAGTACCGAAGAAGCGCGTTCGGTGTCGGGAATTTCGACCAGAATGCCGAACGACAGGGTGTCGTGGATGACCGCTTGGCCGATATCCAGGATGCTCACCCCGCCATTAGCCAGAACGCCCATGACGGCGGCGGTCAAACCGGGACGATCTTCACCGGTAATATTGATCAGGACGATTTCGCGCAAGGCGCACTCTCCAGGGCTGGTTGCGACCCACATCTGCCATGCAGGCCTGGGAAAAGGCGCTTATTCTACCCACTTTCAGCGCTGCCAGACCGTTGAAAAGCATAGCGAGCGACGGCCAGATCAATTTCAGCGCCGCTTTGACCTGCGCAGGCCGGCCGTTATACTGCGCGGCACTTCAGTCGACATGAGCCGAGCTCTGTGAACCGGCCCTCCCCCGTTAAATCCGATAATTTCTTCCTCTTGCTGTTTCAGGCATTGCGCCAACGTCGCGTGCCCCTGGCATTGCGCATCGCCAGTCACAGCGTATTGCTGGTGGCACTGGCGCTGGTGATCTATGCCTGGGTGATCGGCATGCAGTTCAAGCAGGCCATGCAGCAGCAGGCGAATGCCATCGGCCAGAGCCTGATCGAGCAGACGGCGGCCTCCGCTAAGGAGCCGTTGGTGTCCAACGATGCCCTCAGCCTCAATGTGCTGCTCAATGAACTGGTAAAAAACCCGCTGGTCGCGCACGCAGTGATCTACAGCGTGGACAATCGCATCCTCGCAGAAGCCGGTGCACGCCCCGTCCAGGGCCTGCTGAGCGACACCGAAGGGCTCTATTCTGTGCCGATCACCTTCCAGGAAGTGATCGCCGGGCAGCTGCGTATCAGCCTCGACATGCGCCAGTTTCAGCAGCCGATGACCATCAGCCTGCAGAGCATGGGCATTCTCAGCCTGATTCTGCTGGCGCTGGCGCTGTCCCTGAGCATGCGTTTGGGCCGCCATATCGCGACCCCGCTGTTGCAGCTACGGGTATGGCTGCGCGACCCCGACGACCCCGCCCCGGGTTCCGCACGCCAGGACGAGATCGGCGATCTGGCGCGGCAACTGCAAGCGCGCCTGGTGCCGGAAAAACCACTGCCCGAAGCCGAGAGCTTCGATGACGAGCAGGGGTTCGAGGATGAACAAGCGGACGATTATTTCGACGAAGATACGGACGAAGAGCCGACATTCGAGGTGCGCGACCTGCATGACGTGCGCTTCGATGAATTCGACGAGACTGACGATATCCCAGCCGCAGAGCGCATCCTAGAGCAGAACAGCGACCCTTTCGCCGAGTTGCGCGACGAACTGAATGCCGAGGCCGAAGTACCAACCCTCGCGCCGGAGCCACAAGCGCAACCCGAACCATCGCCACTGAGCGCCGTGCTGGCCGTTCAGCTGGGCGCCCAGGAACAACTACGCAAGTTGCCGCGGGCGCGCTTGCTGGATTTGCTGCAACGCTATCGCGACTGCCTGGCCCAGGCGGCGGAGCTGTATCAGGGCGAGTTGCACACCCTGAGCGACGGCAGCAGCCTGATGCTGTTTCATCGTCAGGACAGCGGTGAAAATTATCTGACCCATGCCATCTGCTGCGGCGAATTGATGCGCGCCTTGGGCCATGCGCTGCAGATCGAGGTGGCCGACAGCGGCATCACCCTGCAGCTGCAGCTGGCGCTGACCCAGGGCGAGGGGTTGCTCGACTTGAGCCAGGGCGACCTGTTGCTCAGCGAGACCGCGCAGGACGCGCTGGCCCTGTCCCAGCACAGCCGCAACCTGCTGCTGCTCGACCACCGCGTTGGCGATGACGAACTGGTACGCCAGCACGCCCGCATCCGCGCCATTGCCAGCCCTGAGGGTACCTACTGCGTGGAGCGGCTACTGGAGCCCTACCCAGCGCTGCTGGAGCGCCAATTGGAGCGCATGCACGAGAATCGCCCGCACTGAGTGCGGGCATTGCCGTTAGAAGCGGAACACATCCATCTGCGTGGCCGGCTCGATTACCGGCATTTGCGGGCCGTTGGCGGGGCGCTTTTCCGGCACCGGCGGCTTAGGTTTAGGCGTCGCAACCGGCTCGGCCGCGGGCATGCTGTTGATCGCAGCGGTCAGCTGAGCCGCCAAGCGCTGCAATAACAGACTTTGCGCATGCACCTGTGCGGCGGCGCTGCCCAAATGCTCTTCCTGCAGGCGCACCAGGCGGCTGCCACGCAACTCACCCGCGCCATCCAGTAGACGCCACTGAGCCTCCAGTACCGCCGGGCGCTGCGCACCCGAATCGAGTCGACTGATATGCAACAGCACCTGAACTTCACTGTCGAAACCGACGCGATCCGGGTAGAGCGCGATACGGCTGGTGTCCAACTGCCCAGCCAACTGACGCAACATCAGTTGGCCGACGTCGTTTTGCAGACTCCCAGCCCAGCGAACCTGCTGACTGATGCTCAGACTGTCATCGAGCTCACGCTGCACCAGGTTCTCACGCTGCAGGTAATCGGCCAACGTCAGCGGGCCGAGCAACACGGCAGGCCCTTTGTCATCCTTGGGCAGCTCCGGGCCGCCGTGTTCCAACTGATAAAACTGTGTCTGGGGCGCTAAAAATTGCGCGCAGCCCTGCAGAGCCAGCGCCGCGCAAAGCAGCATGAGCGGCGAAGAGAAACGCGACAAACTCATTGAAAGATCACCTTGATTTACCAAATATGAGTGGCTATTTACCAAAAATAAGCGATTGCGGCCGCTGATCCAGCCCTTCCAGCGTGCGCTGCGTTGCCTTGCTCGCGCGGCTCAATTCCTGCAACGCCTGCAATAATTCGTACTGAATTTCCGATTTCGGCCCTAGCCCCCGTCGCGTCTCGGCGGCCAGGGCATTGACCTGCTCGAGCGCCTGCGCGGTGGTCTGGGCGGCGCGGCGAATATCCGCAACCGCGACACGCAAGTCGACGCTGCTCTGCTGCACATTATCCATGATAGGCGGCAGCTGTTGTTCCAAACGGCCGCTCAGGCGGTCTAATTTTGCCAGCAATTGGCTCATACTCACCAACCCCTGCTGTAATTCTGCAGAGTTCGTCAGTTTTTCGATGGCAGCCAGGGTTTTCTGCGCAGAGGCGGCCATTTCCTGCAGCGGCAGTTGGCGCAGACTGCCTGCAAGCTCCCGCAGCACATCAGCGATCTGATCGATGCGCGACGGCACACTGGGAATCGTCGGCAGCTCTATGTCGTGCGGTTCACGCACATAACCAGGCTCGCGTGGAAACATGTCGAGCGCGACTATCGCCTTACCCGTGAGCAGACTCGGGGTTTGCAGCTGGGCGCGCAAGCCGCGCTCCACCAACTGCCCGATAAACTGATCGAAGCCACGCCGGCCCTCCTCGGCGCCCTTCTGGTTATCGATGCGCACGACCACCGGCATCACCACATCCTTTAGCTGGCGATCATATGAAAGGCGAATTTCGCGCACGGTACCGACCTTGACCCCACGGTAGGTGACATCGGCACCAACGTCCAGACCATCGAGCGAACCGGTGAAATACACCACGTACTCGCTCGGTTGGGCGAACCAACTGTCGCGCGATAGCAGCATGATGCCAGCCGCCAGCAACACCAGGCCGCCCAACAGAAAAGCGCCGATCATAAAAGGTTTGCGTGACTCACTCATCTGGCCTCCGTGCTCTGCCCGCGTTCGCCACGTCGCAAAAAACGCTGCACCTGATCTGGCGCATCGCTGAGCAATTGTTGTACGGGGCCGAGGGCGATCTGCGTGTGGGTCTCGGCGTCGAGAAATAAACAGGTATCGGCGACCGCATGGATGCTCGGCAATTCATGGGTGACCAACACGATGCTCGCCCCCAGGCTATCGCGCAACTGCAAGATCAACTCGTCCAAGGCCAGGGAGCTGATCGGGTCGAGACCCGCCGAGGGCTCATCGAAAAACAATACCTGCGGATCAAGCGCCAACGCCCGGGCCAGCGCCGCGCGTTTACGCATGCCGCCGGACAGCTCGGACGGATAGAGCTCGTCGCACCCGGCCAAGCCGACCAGTCCCAGCTTCAATGCCGCCAGTTCACGCAACTCCGCCGAGCTTAGCAAGGGCCGATAGGCAGCCAAAGGTAAGCAGATGTTTTCGCGCAGGGTCATCGCCCCCCATAGGGCACCGTTCTGATAGAGCACACCGAAATGCTGCTGCAATTCCGCGCGGCTGTCCTCGTCACGCGCCCAGAAATCCTCGCCATCGAACAATACCCGTCCGGCCAAGGGTGCCTGCAACCCTATCAGGTGGCGTAACAGGGTGCTCTTGCCGCAACCGCTACCGCCCATGATGACGAAGATCTCGCCGCGGCGGATGGAAAAATTCAGATCGCGCTGGATCACCAGGCTACCGTAGCCGGCGCTGAGCTGCTCGGCGACCAGTATCGCTTCGCTCATCTCAGATTCCCAGGCGCGTGCAGATCAGGGTGATCAACGCGTCGCAGACCACCAGCGCCACCAGAATACTGACCACCGCTCCGGTGGTGGCCTGCCCAACGGCCTGGGCATTACGACCGCTGACCAAACCGTAGTAGCAACCGATCAAGCCGATCAGCACGGCGAATACCAGACTTTTGAAAATTCCGACGAAGAAATCGGTCAGGTTGAGCATGTCCATACTTTGCGTCAAATACAGCGCGGCGGAGATATCGAACAGCCCGGAGCCGATGATGAAGCCACCGAGAATGCCCAGGGCATCGGCGAATACGCAGAGCAACGGCATGCTCACCAACAACGCCAGCACACGCGGCAATACCAGAAACTCCAGCGGCGGAAAGCCGAAAGTCTTCAGCGCGTCGATCTCTTCGTTGGCCTGCATGCTGCCCAGCTCCGCGGCATAGGCCGCGCCGGTGCGCCCGGCCATGATCACGGCGGTCATCAGGGCGCCCATCTCGCGGGTCATGCCGATGGCGACCATATTGGCGATATACAACTGGGCACCGAAGGCCTCGAGCTGGGCCGCGCCAACGAACGCGAGAATCAAACCTACCAGGGTAGCGATCAGCGCCACTATTGGCAGCGCGCCGGGCCCGCATTGTTGCAGCGCCAGCCAGAAATCGCTGGCGCGCATACGCCCTCGTCCGTGCAGTTGACGCGCCAACGCCAACACCACTTCACCGACAAAGGTGCAAGCCTGGCCGATGCTGGTCAATACAGCCATAACGCGCAAGCCCAGGCGCGCCACCGGACCATAGGCGATAACCGGCTTGCCCTGCACCTGGGTGGATGGCGTGGCGGCCATTTGCAACATGCGCGCGGCACCGTCGGGCAAACCTTGCCATTGGAGCTCGATATCCTCGGCTGCGGCCAACCGCTGCAAGCGCCGTAACAAGGCCAGCAGGCTGCTGTCCCAGGCGCTTACCGCCACCTCCACCTGCAGTTGCGCGGGTCGCGCGCCCTGGCTGCGCCAGACGCTGTCGAGGTCGGGTTTAGCGACGCCCAGCAGCCAGGCGCCGAGCACGCTCAGGCGCACCTCTTGGCTACCCTGCCCGGCCCACTGCAGCCTGGCCTGTTGCTGGTCGTCGCTCATCCCGCCTCCATTACCAGACCGTCGAAAACCTACCTGCGTTGGCCCTCTTGATAAAAGAGAGGGGCGTTAAAAACAGGCTCGGCAAGCCGCTTGCGGCTAACGCGCTTCAGCGCGACCCGCAGGGCGAGCGAAGCGAGTAATGCTCATTTACAGCACGTAAACTCGCGTGC